>NZ_QKLE01000030.1:0-38979 GCF_003224275.1 Curtobacterium sp. MCSS17_011
AGATGTGTATAAGAGACAGCCCCCGCACCGGCCCCGAGCAGCCCCTCCAAGGCCGCCGGCGCGATCGCATTCGCCCGTGCCCAGCTCGGTGAGCCGTACGTGCTGACCGGCGCGGGCCCGAACACCTGGGACTGCTCCGGCCTCGTGATGATGGCCTACAGTTCGCAGGGCATCGCGACCGGTGGGCACAACGTGGTCTGGCAGTACAACTACTTCAAGTCGATCGGCCGTCTCGTCCCGCTGTCGCAGCGCCAGCCCGGCGACATCCTGTTCTACTCGTCGAACGGCACGGCATCGGGGGCGTACCACGACTCGATCGTGACGAGCTACGGCACGATGGTCGAGGCCGCCCGCCCCGGCGTCGGTGTCGTCGAGCGCGCGATCTGGCTGCCGAACCAGCTCATGCCGTACGTCGCCCGCCCGAGCGGTTCCCTGTAGCCCGCTCCCGGTGTGCCCGTTCTTTCCCAGAGCGGCTGCGGTAGCAAGCGAGATCGGGCGTACCTGTACGGATCAACGCACCAGGTACGCCCGTTTCCACCAGGTACGCCCCCACCAGGTGCGCCCCGCACGACGCAGAACGGCGCCCGCCCTCCGGATGGAGAGCGGGCGCCGTTCGTCGTCAGGGGATCGTCAGTGCGAGCCGGGCACGTACGCGGCCTGACCGGCCTGCACGATGCGCTCGGCCTCGGCGGCGTCGCCCCAGCCCTCGGCCTTGACCCACTTGTTCGGCTCGAGGTCCTTGTAGCGCTCGAAGAAGTGCGCGATCTCGGCCTTCGTCTGCTCCGGCACGTCCGAGACGTCTTGGATGTGTGCCCAGCGCGGGTCCTTGGCGGGGACGACGAGGACCTTCTCGTCGTTGCCGGCCTCGTCGCTCATCTTGAAGACGCCGACGGGGCGGACCTTGACGCCGACGCCGGGGAACGTCGGGAACTCGAGCAGCAGCAGGGCGTCCACGGGGTCACCGTCGTCGGCCAGGGTCTTCTCGAAGAACCCGTAGTCGGTGGGGTAGACGAACGAGGTGAACAGCACGCGGTCGAGGTAGACGCGACCGGTCTCGTGGTCCACCTCGTACTTGTTGCGGCTGCCCTTGGGGATCTCGACGACGACGTCGTACGCGGCCATGTTGCGCTCCTGTGTCTGCTTCGGGGACTGTCGTGTGTTGCGAAAGCGCGGCTAACGTTACCGGGTGAACTCTCCGCGTCCCCGGCTCGACCCCGCCGTCGCCGAGACCCGCCTGGCGGTCCGCGACCTGCTCGCCGCAGCCGCCGACGACGGCGTGGTCGCCGCAGGCGACCTGGTCCTCGTCGCACTGAGCGGCGGACCGGACTCCCTCGCCCTGGCGGCGGCCACCGCGTTCGAAGCGGGCAAGCAGGGGCTGCGTGCCGGGGCAGTGGTCGTCGACCACGCGCTCCAGGCGGGCTCCGAGGCGGTCGCGAGCCGCGCCTCCCGGCAGGCATCCGAGCTGGGACTCGACCCGGTGACGGTCCGCAGGGTCACCGTCGGCTCCGACGGTGGCCCGGAAGGCGCCGCACGGGAGGCCCGCCACGCGTCGATCGCCGAGGTCGCGGCCGCCACCGGGTCACCCCTGGTGCTGCTGGGCCACACCCTGGACGACCAGGCCGAGACCGTGCTGCTCGGCCTGCTGCGTGGCAGCGGGCCGGACAGCCTGTCCGGCATGCAGCCGCTCGCCCGCCGCGACGGCGGTCCGGCCTACGGTCGGCCGCTCCTGTCGGTCCGGCGCCACGCGACCCGGCAGGCGTGCGCGGCGGCGGGGCTCGCGCCGTGGCACGACCCGCAGAACGACGACCCCGCGTACGCACGGGTGCGGGTGCGGAACACCCTGCTCCCGGTGCTCGAACGGGAGCTCGGCGCCGGGGTGCCCGAGGCGCTGGCCCGCACGGCCGACCAGCTGCGCGAGGACTCCGCCGCCCTCGACCACTTCGCCGAGGAGATCGCGGAGGACATCGCCGAGCACTCCGAGGCCGGCATCTCGCTGTCGGTGCGGGCGCTCGGGGCGAACCCGCCGGCGCTCCGGCAACGGCTCGTGCGGCTGGCGGTGGAGAGCGAGTTCGGGGTGACGCTGTCGCGCGTGCAGACGCTCGAGGTCTGTCGGCTCGTCACGGACTGGGGCGGACAGGGGCCGATCGACCTGCCGGGCGTCCGTGCGACGCGGACCGGCGACCGCATCGAGTTCAGCGCCGGTTAGGCTGGCGTGGTGGAACTCTCCGACGTCCAGGCCGACCTGTCCGAAGTGCTCTTCACCCCCGAGCAGATCGACGAGAAGCTCGCCGAGCTCGCGGCGGCCGTCGACGCCGACTACGCGGGTCGCGACCCGCTGCTCGTCGGGGTGCTCAAGGGTGCCGTCATGGTGATGGCGGACTTCTCGCGCCACCTCAAGATGCAGGCGCGGATGGACTGGATGGCGGTGTCGTCCTACGGCTCCGGCACGAAGTCGTCCGGCGTGGTGCGGATCCTCAAGGACCTCGACACCGACCTGCACGGGCGCGACGTCCTGATCGTCGAGGACATCATCGACTCGGGTCTGACCCTGTCGTGGCTCAAGCAGAACCTGCAGTCCCGTGGCGCCGCGAGCGTCGAGATCGTCGCCCTGCTGCGCAAGCCCGAGGCCGCCAAGGTCGAGGTCGACGTGAAGTACGTCGGCTTCGACATCCCCGATGCGTTCGTCGTCGGGTACGGCCTGGACTACGACGAGCGCTACCGCAACCTGCGCGGCGTCGGCGTCCTCGCCCCGCACGTCTACTCCTGACGGCCAGCCCGCCGCGCTCGGGCCGCACTCGGCCGACTCTGGCCCGGGGGTGAGTTCGCCCGCAGAGGACACCCATTCTCGCCACAGAATCGCGGCCGTATGCTGATCAGCACGCAACTTCGGCAGAGAAAGGTGTCGGGCACTCGCGCCCGGATCACATGAACTTCAAGCGCATCTTCCGCGGCCCGTACCTCTACGTGCTGATCGCGCTGGCGGGCATCTTCATCGGCTGGAGCGTCATCAGCCAGGGCAGCACGCAACAGATCGACACCCAGAAGGGTCTCGAGCAGCTGTCCGATGACAAGGTCTCGTCCGTGACCATCAACTCCACCGAGCAGCGGGTCGACCTCGTCCTGAAGGACGGCGACAAGCAGGAGCAGTTCTACTACTCCACACCGCGCGGCGAAGAGGTCGTGCAGGCGGTCAACGACGCCAACCTGCCGGACGGCTACAACGACACCGTGCAACAGGGCAACTGGTTCCTGTCGCTGCTCGGCATCCTCCTGCCGTTCCTGATCATCGGTGCCCTGTTCTGGTTCCTGCTCTCGAGCGCCCAGGGCGGCGGCTCGAAGGTCATGCAGTTCGGCAAGTCGAAGGCCAAGATCAACAACAAGGAGAACCCGCAGGTGTCGTTCGCCGACGTCGCGGGTGCTGACGAGGCGATCGAGGAACTGCACGAGATCAAGGAGTTCCTCAAGGAGCCCGCGAAGTTCCAGGCCGTCGGGGCGAAGATCCCCAAGGGCGTGCTGCTCTACGGCCCTCCCGGAACCGGCAAGACGCTGCTCGCCCGCGCCGTCGCGGGTGAAGCCGGCGTGCCGTTCTACTCGATCTCCGGTTCGGACTTCGTCGAGATGTTCGTCGGTGTCGGCGCGAGCCGTGTCCGTGACCTCTTCGAGCAGGCCAAGGCGAACTCGCCGGCCATCGTCTTCATCGACGAGATCGACGCCGTCGGTCGTCACCGTGGTGCCGGCATCGGCGGTGGCAACGACGAGCGCGAGCAGACGCTGAACCAGCTCCTGGTCGAGATGGACGGCTTCGACGGCAAGACGAACGTCATCCTCATCGCCGCGACGAACCGTCCCGACGTGCTCGACCCCGCGCTCCTGCGCCCCGGCCGTTTCGACCGTCAGATCGGTGTCGATGCCCCGGGCCTCGCCGGCCGCCAGCAGATCCTCGAGGTGCACGCCAAGGGGAAGCCGCTCGCCGCGAGCGTCGACCTCGAGCTGCTCGCCCGCAAGACGCCGGGCTTCACCGGTGCCGACCTGGCGAACGTCCTGAACGAGGCGGCCCTGCTGACCGCCCGCTCGAACGCGCAGCTCATCGACAACCGTGCCCTGGACGAGGCCGTCGACCGTGTGATGGCCGGCCCGCAGCGCCGGACCCGGATCATGTCCGACCAGGAACGCCTGATCACCGCGTACCACGAGGGTGGCCACGCCCTGGCGGCAGCGGCGATGCGACACACCGATCCGGTCACGAAGATCACGATCCTGCCCCGCGGCCGTGCCCTCGGCTACACGATGGTGCTCCCGCTCGAGGACAAGTACTCGGTCACCCGCAACGAACTGCTCGACCAGCTCACCTACGCCATGGGCGGCCGTGTCGCCGAGGAGATCGTGTTCCACGACCCGACCACGGGTGCGTCGAACGACATCGAGAAGGCCACCGGCACCGCCCGCAAGATGGTCACCGAGTACGGCATGAGCCAGGCCGTCGGGTCCGTCAAGCTCGGCTCCGGCTCCAGTGAGCCGTTCGTCGGCCGCGACATGAGCGGTGGCACCGGTCGCGACTACTCGGAGACCATCGCCCAGACGGTCGACGCCGAGACCCGCGCCCTGCTCGAGGCCGCGCACGACGAGGCCTACCAGGTGCTCAACGACAACCGCGACATCCTCGACCGCCTGGCGGGTGAGCTCCTCGAGAAGGAGACGCTCGACGCCCCGGAGCTCGTGGAGATCTTCAAGGACGTCCGCAAGCTGCCGGAGCGCCCGCAGTGGCTCTCCAGCGACAAGCGCCCGGTCAGCAACCTGCCCGCGATCGACGTGCCCGGCAAGGCCGCCTCGACCGCAGCGGACCCGTCGGACTCCGAGTCGACCTCGAAGACCCGTCGTCGCCCGTTCGGCAACCCGGGTATCGCCCCCGCCTAGGCCGGCATGACCGAGCTGCCGACGCGACGAGAGCGTCGACTCGCCGAGGTGAGTCGTGCCCGCGCCGCCGCCGCCGAACCGGCGACGGTCGCGATCGACCTCCGTGCACCCCAGCCGGTGCCCGAGGTCGTGACCGGCCGTCGCCGTGATCGCGGTGGTCCGGCCGAGGAGCGCACCCGGGTGCTCGGCATCCTCAACGTCACCCCCGACTCGTTCAGCGACGGGGGGCTGCACCAGGCCTACGACGCCGCCGTGCAGCACGCGCGCGACCTCGTCGCCGCCGGTGCGGACGTCATCGACGTCGGTGGCGAGTCCACCCGGCCCGGTTCCGAGCGCGTGCCCGTTCCGGTCGAACAGGAACGCGTGCTGCCCGTCGTGCAGCAGCTCGTCGCCGAGGGCATCCCGGTCAGCGTCGACACCATGAACGCCGCGACGGCCGAGCGTGCCGTCGACCTCGGCGCCGCCATCGTCAACGACGTCTCCGGTGGCCTCGCCGACCCGGACATGGCCCGGGTCGTGGCGTCGACCGGCGTCGGGTTCGTGGTGATGCACTGGCGCGGTCACAGCGACCGGATGTACCGCAACGCCGAGTACACCCACGCGGTCGAAGAGGTCCGGCGCGAGGTCGAACTCCGGGTGGCCGAGCTCATCGTGCTCGGCGTCCGGCAGGAGCAGGTCGTCATCGACCCGGGTCTCGGCTTCGCCAAGCACGGTGTGCAGAACTGGGAGATCCTGGCCGGCTACGAGCGCTTCGCCTCGATCGGTCTGCCGGTGCTCGTCGCCGCCTCACGCAAGCGGTTCCTCGACGGTGTCGGGAGCCCCGAGGGTGCTCCGCCCAGGGAGCGCGACCTCGCCACCGCCGCCATCAGCCTGCTCGCCGCCGAACGCGGTGCGTGGGGTGTGCGCGTGCACGACCCGGCACCGACCCGTGCCGTGCTCGACGTCTGGGACGCCTGGAGGGCAGCTCGATCGTGAACGACACCATCCGACTCACCGGGGTCCGCGCCCGCGGACACCACGGCGTCTTCGACCACGAGCGCGAGGACGGCCAGGACTTCGTCGTCGACGTCGCCGTGGAGCTCGACGCCCGCGCCGCCTCGGGCAGCGACGACCTCGACGCGACCGTGCACTACGGCGTGCTCGCCGAGCAGGTCGTCGCCGAGATCGAACGCGACCCGGTCGACCTGATCGAGACCCTGGCCGAGCGCGTCGCCGCCGCCGTGCTGACCCACCGAGCCGCGCTGGCGACCGAGGTCACCGTGCACAAGCCGCAGGCCCCGATCACCGTGCCGTTCACCGACGTCTCGATCACCATCCGGCGCACCCGCGGTGCCGCGGTGCCGGACGAGGAAGAAGAATGACCCACCGGGTCGTGGTCGCCCTCGGGGCGAACCTCGGCGACCGGGGGAGCACGCTCCGCGCCGCCGCCACCGCGATCGCAGCGCTGCCCGGGGTCGAACCCGTGGCCTCGAGCCGCGAGGTCGAGTCCGTCGCCGTGACCCTCGACGGCCTCGACACGTCGAAGCCCCGCTACCGGAACGCCGTCGTGGTCGTCGACACCGACCTCGAGCCGCAGGCCTTCCTCGACGCCCTGCACGGCATCGAGGACGCTCACGGCCGCACGCGCGAGGTCCGGTGGGGCGACCGCACCCTGGACCTCGACATCGTCGCGGTGGACGACCTGCGGATCGCCACGGACACCCTGGTCGTGCCACACCCCCGGGCAGCGGAGCGCGCGTTCGTGCTCGCCCCGTGGCTCGACGCCGACCCCGAGGCCGTCCTGCCCGGTGCCGGACCGGTGGCCGACCTGCTCACCGCCGTGGGCGACGACACCGAGCGCGTCGACGAGCCGCGCCTGTTCGCGGAGACGGCACGGGCCTCCAGGCCGGCGGGGAGCGCGACCAGCGCATGAAGCCCACCCGTGCCTCCACGCTGATCAGCATCGCCGTCGTGACGGTGGTCGCCGGGTTCGCGCTCGACGCCGTCCTGGCGTCCCGCCAGCTGCCGACGTTCCTGTTCTCGGTCCCGCTCGGCATCACGCTCGCGTTCATCGGCGTCGCCGTCGTGCTCATGGCGCGCCCGGTGCGCCGACACGCACGCGACGGCGCCGGGCGCCAGCGGCCGGTCGACCCGCTCTACGCGACGCGGGTCGTCGTGCTCGCGAAGGCCTCCAGCATCTGCGGCACGCTGCTCGGCGGCTTCGCCCTGGGCCTCGTGCTGTACCTGCTGACCCGTTCCGCGACGCCTTCGCTAGGCTCGACCCTGCCGAACGTGTTCGCCGTCGGGGGCGGGATCGTCCTGACGGTCTGCGCACTCGTGGCGGAGCGCATGTGCATCGCACCCCCGGGTGACGACGACGACCGTGACGATCCCCGCAACGGGTCGACGGTGAACTGACCGAGCAACCCCAGGAGGCCCGCGATGCCGCGTGAACGACTCGACGAGCCGGGCCTCGGCCTCGGTGGGATCGCCTGGCACCGGGTGTCCACGAAGCTCGTGTGGACCGAACTCGTCACCACGCTCGTGATCGGTGTCGTGGTCACCGCGGGTTTCGTGCTCATCGGGATCGTCAACGACGGCTTCGGTTCCGGGGCCGGCACCGTCTGGCTCCTCATCGGCATCGTCGTCGCGGTCATCACGGCGATCACCGCCGCGCTCACGCCCCGACGCGTCCGGGCCATCGGCTACGCGCTCCGCGACGACGACCTGGTCGTGCGCCGCGGGCTCATGTGGCAGCGGTTCACGGCCGTGCCGTACGGCCGGATGCAGCTCGTCGACGTCGCCCGCGGCCCGCTCGACCGGGCGCTCGGCATGAGCGAGCTGAAGTTCGTCACCGCCGCCGCCGCGACGAACGTGCGGATCCCGGGTGTGCCGGCGGCGGACGCCGACGAGCTGCGCGACCGCCTCGTCGAGCTCGCCGAGTCCCGTCGCGCCGGACTGTAGGGGTCGTCCGTGACCTTCCGACCGGGCACCCCGCCACCCGCTCCGTCCACGCCGCCCACCCGGGGCAACGCGGCCGCCGCGGCACCCCTGACCGACGGCGAATGGCACCGCCTGCACCCGCTCACCCCGCTGCTCAAGGGCGGGATCTTCCTCATCGTCATCCTCGGCTACGTGCTGAACAGCCTGCGCGACCAGCTCGTCGAGTTCTTCATCCCGGGCGACCAGCAAGAGGACGGCGATCCGGTCCGGTACGTGTACGAGCACGGCGTCGTCGGCTGGGTCCTGCTCGGCATCGTGGTGCTGCTCGTGGTGCTGATCGGGCTGTTCTACCTGTCCTGGCGCATGCACGAGTTCCGCGTCACCGGCGAGATCGTCGAGGTGCGCTCCGGCGTGCTGTTCCGCAACCACCGCAAGGCCCGGCTCGACCGGATCCAGGGCATCAACATCCAGCGGCCGCTCGTGCCCCGGGTGTTCGGCACGGCCAAGCTCGAGATCGCGCAGGCCGGCAACGACGCCAACGTGCAGCTCGCCTACCTCGGGGCCCGGGCTGCCGACGACCTGCGCCAGCGGATCCTGGTGCTGGCCTCGGGCGCGAAGGACGACGACGGCCACGGTGGTCCGTCGCGGCAGTCGCACGGCGCGCTGCAGGACCGCGTCGACGAGATGTTCTCGCCCGAGCTCGACCCGGCAGCCGTGCACGCCACCCGCATCGTCAAGGTGCGTCCGGGGCGACTGATCGCGTCGATGCTGTTGTCCGGCACGACGCTGTTCCTGCTGCTCGTGATCGCCGGCATGATCGTCAGCGTCGCCCTCACCGGCGAGTTCGCGGTGCTGTTCGGGCTGTTCCCCGCCGTCCTCGGCGCCGGCGGGTACTACGTCCGCAAGTTCTCCCGCTCGTTGCAGTACACGATCGCCGAGACCCGTGACGGCATCCGGATCGGCTACGGGCTCGTCTCGACGTCGAACGAGACGCTGCCGCCCGGACGCATCCACGCCGTGAGCGTCGCGCAACCGCTGCTGTGGCGCCCGTTCGGCTGGTGGGACATCCGCATCAACCGTGCAACGAGCGCCGGCAACGGGGCGTCGAGCAACCAGCAGGTCTCCTCGATCGTGCTGCCCGTCGGCACCACGGCGGACGTCCGCGAGGTCCTCGACATCATCCTGCCCGGCCTGGTCGGCACCGTCGTCGCCGGTCCCGAGGCCTCGCAGGAAGCCCTGCGCGAGGGTGCGGCCGAAGCCGTTGACGTCGTCGACGACAGCCTCACCACCTCGGGTGACCGCGGCGGCTTCGTGCACTCCCCACGACGTGGCGCGTGGCTCCGTCCGTTCGCGTTCCGCCGCAACGGCTACCGGTTCGTGCAGGGTGCTGTGCTGCTGCGGCTCGGTGCCGTGTGGCGCTCGCTCGTCATCGTGCCGCTGCCCCGGGTGCAGAGCGTCAAGGTCGAGCAGGGTCCGCTCGAGCGTGCCCTGCGGCTCGCAGCCGTCCACGTCCACACCGTCGCCGGTCCGGTCTCGGCCCGTGTCGGTGCACTCGACGCCCGTGACGCGCAGCGCCTGTGGTCGGAGACCACCGAGCGCGCCGTCGAGGCCGCTGCGGTCGACACGACCCACCGCTGGCGCGAACGGGAGGCCCGTCCCACGACCGCCACGCACGCTGCGGCCGACACCGTGCCCGGCTCTGGAATCCCTGCCGGACCGACGGCGGACCACCGGTCCGGCGCCGTCCCTGCCGGCTGGGCCGACGTCCCCCCGACCGGAGCCGCACGATGAGGGCCGGGCGTCTCGGGGTCGGCATCGTCGGCGCCGGACGGGTCGGACCCGTCCTCGGGGCGGCCCTGGCGAACGCGGAGCACGCCGTCGTCGGGGTGACCGCCGTGTCCGACGAGGGCCGTGACCGCGCTGAGGCCATGCTGCCGGGCGCCCCGGTGCTCGCGACGCCGGACCTGGTCGAGCGGAGCGAGCTCGTCCTGCTCGCCGTGCCGGACGACCAGCTCGCGTCGCTCGTGCAGGGCTTGGCGGACGCCGGGATCTGGCAGCCCGGGCAGCTCGTCGTGCACACCAGTCCGGACCACGGCGTCGGCATCCTCGCCCCGGCGATGGCGGCCGGCGCGATCCCGTTGGCGATCCACCCCGCGATGGCCTTCACGGGCACGAGCGTCGACCTGTCCCGGCTGCGCGACGCGTACTGCGCGGTGACCGCCCCGGCGCCCGTCCTGCCGATCGCGCAGGCGCTCGTGGTCGAGATGGGGGCCGAACCGTTCGTCGTGGCCGAGGGCGACCGGCCCGCCTACGCCGATGCGGTACGGGCCGCCGTGAGCTTCTCGACCGCGATCGTCGACCAGTCCGCCGGCACCCTGTCGGGCATCGGCGTCGAACACCCGGGTCGTGTCCTCGGTGCGCTCGTCCGCTCCGCCGTCGACAACGCGCTCACCGCCGCCGACGGGCAGTCGACGCTCTAGCGGTTCGGGGGCGGGACCGCGGCGCGGGTAGCATTTCCCCCGACCCCCACGACCATCGGAGCCGCACCCGCATGACCGACGAGACCGTCACCCCCGACACCGCGATCGCCGACGCCGCCGCACTGGCCGAGCAGGAGACCAGCGAGCAGCGACAGGTCCGGCTCGACAAGCGGGCGAAGCTGCTGGAGTCGGGCATCGAGGCGTACCCCGCCGAGCTCCCCATCACCACGACGATCCCGGCCGTGCGCGAGCAGTACGCGCACCTGGAGACCGGCGAGGAGACCCAGGACGTCGTGGGCATCGCGGGTCGTGTGGTGTTCTCGCGCAACACGGGCAAGCTCTGCTTCGCGTCCCTGCAGTCCGGCGACGGCTCGCGCATCCAGGCGATGGTCTCCCTGGCTGAGGTGGGGGACGAGTCCCTCGCCCGCTGGAAGGAGTTCGTCGACCTGGGCGACCACGTGTTCGTCCACGGGCGGGTGATCTCCTCGCGCCGCGGCGAGCTGTCGATCATGGTCGACGACTGGGCGATCGCGGCGAAGGCCATCCTGCCGCTGCCGAACCTGCACAACGAACTCAACGAGGAGACGCGGGTCCGCCAGCGCTACCTCGACCTCATCGTCCGCGACGAGGCCCGCGCCACCGTGCGTGCCCGCGCTGCCGTGATGGCCTCGCTCCGCCAGACCTTCACCGCGCACGAGTACCTCGAGGTCGAGACGCCGATGCTGCAGACCCAGCACGGTGGCGCCTCAGCCCGACCGTTCGTGACGCACTCGAACGCCTTCGACACCGAGCTGTTCCTGCGCATCGCACCCGAGCTGTTCCTGAAGCGCGCGGTCGTCGGCGGCATCGACCGGGTGTTCGAGATCAACCGCAACTTCCGGAACGAGGGCGCCGACTCGTCGCACTCGCCCGAGTTCGCGATGGTCGAGGCGTACCAGGCGTACGGCAACTACGAGCAGATGGCCGACCTGACCCAGGAGCTCGTGCAGAACGCGACCCGGGCGGTCACCGGCGGCGCGCTCGAGGTCACCCTGCCCGACGGCAGCACCTACGACCTGGGTGGCGAGTGGCCCCGCATCGACATGTACGGCTCGCTGTCCGAGGCCGCGGGGCGCGAGATCACCCCGGAGACCCCGCTGTCCGAGCTGCAGGCGCTCGCCGAGGCCGAGGGCGTCGAGGTCGCCCACGCCACCCACGGCAAGTACGTCGAGGAGCTCTGGGAGCACTTCGTCATCGACTCGCTCGACCGCCCGACCTTCGTGATGAACTTCCCGGTCGACACCTCGCCGCTCACCCGGCAGCACCGCACCCGTCCGGGCGTCGTCGAGAAGTGGGACCTGTACGTCCGCGGCTTCGAGCTCGGCACGGCGTACTCCGAGCTCGTCGACCCGGTCGTGCAGCGGGAGCGGTTCGTCGAGCAGGCGAAGCTCGCGGCCGGCGGTGACCTCGAGGCGATGCGTGTCGACGAGGACTTCCTGCGGGCCCTGGAGCACGCGATGCCCCCGTCGGGCGGCATGGGCATGGGGATCGACCGCCTGCTCATGGCCATCACCGGCCTGGGCATCCGCGAGACGATCCTGTTCCCGCTGGTCAAATGACTCCCGGTCCACCGGGGTACGATGCTCGGGTGCCTGAAGGAGTCGTAAGCGGGATCGTCTTCGCCCTGACGCCGACCATCGTCGTCGGCCTGATCTTCTGGTTCGTGATGCGCGCGATCATGCGGGCCGACCGGACCGAGCGTGCCGCGTACGCCAAGGTCGAGGCCGAGGAGCGTGCCCGTTTCGAGCGCGAACACGGTCGCCCCGCGCCGGCTCCGACGTCGGCCGAGTAGCCGCAGCCGCTGCACCCTGCGCGCTGCACGGCGCGCACGTCCTGCGCTGACTTCACCCGGCGTTCACCGCGCGGTGTGACGCTGTCGCGCATGCCGACCTTCCCGGAACCCGTCGAGGACCTCGACGACCTCGACGTGGAGGACGCCTTCGGGCACCCGGTGTCGGGCACGTCCGGCCTGCCCGACGGCGCCGACGGAACCGGCCGCGAAGCCGACGGCACAGCCCTCGACGACGAGGGCGACGTCGACGACCTCGACGTCTGAGCGCCGACGGACCGTCACACGCCGTTCACTTCGTCGACGCGTCCCGGGGTGAGCATCGTCCGCATGACAACCACCGTACATCCCTTCACGGGCCGCAGCCTCGTCGGTGACATCGAGAGCGAGTACGACGAGTTCGACCGAGATGCCGACCTCGAGGTGTCCAAGCGTCGGGACGGGTGGCTCGAACCCTCCTGGTGAACCCCACCCATCCGGTGTTCGGGGTACGACGACCAGATCGCGCTGATCGGGTCGGACGTACCCCTTTTGCATGTCCGGACTACGCAGTCGCCCGGGGTACACGGTTGGAAACGCTGGCGAAACACGCCTGCAACGCCGGAAACACGGCGCTGTAGGCTTGATCCGGGCCCTGATGGGGGACCAGGCTGTCGGTGGGCTGTACCCCGTGGGGGACGCTTTCGATGACGAAGCACGGAGAACCCTGAGAATCGCTCCGAACGATTTGTGGGGTACACCTCCGGGCCGCTTTACTCATCAGCACCCCCGGCAACACCCCACGAAGCCATCACCGTCGAACGCAGGGAGAAACACCATGACGATCGCAACGGCTGCACCCAGCACCACTCGCCGCACCGCCACCAAGAAGGCATCGGCATCGAAGACCGCGACCGCCGAGTCCGCCACCACCTCCCTCGACACCGAGGTCGAGGCCGACGAGCAGCTCGCCGGTGTCCGCGGTGCCTCGGTCGACCAGGTCGGCGACTACCTCCGTCACATCGGTCGTCTCTCGCTCCTCACCGCCGAGGAAGAAGCGCAGATCGCCCGCCGCATCGAGGTCGGGCTCTTCGCAGAAGAGAAGCTCGCCACCGAGAAGGGCCTGCCGAAGACCCTCCAGCGCGAACTCCGCTGGCTCGTCCGCGACGGTGAGCGCGCCAAGGAGCGCATGATCACCTCGAACCTCCGCCTGGTCGTGAGCATCGCCAAGCGGTACTCGCAGCGCGGTCTGCCGTTCATGGACGTCATCCAGGAAGGCAACCTCGGCCTGGTCCGTGCGGTCGAGAAGTTCGACTTCACGCAGGGCTACAAGTTCTCGACCTACGCCACCTGGTGGATCCGTCAGGCCATCTCGCGTGGTCTCGCCGACAAGGCACGGACGATCCGCATCCCGGTGCACACCGTCGAGCTCATCAACAAGATCTCGCGCACCGAGCGTGACCTCACCGTCGACCTCGGCCGCGCGCCGATGCCCGACGAGGTGGCCGCCGAGCTGAGCATGAGCGTCGAGGAACTCGTCGACCTGAAGGGCCGCTCGCACGAGCCGGTCTCGATCCACACGGTCGTCGGCGACTCCGACGACAGCGAGCTCGGTGACTTCATCGAGGACGAGGACGCCGCGAGCCCGAACGAGCTCACCGAGACGACGCTGCTGCACCGCGACATCCGCTCCATCGTCGCCGAGCTGCCCAGCGACGAGGCAAACGTCATCCGCATGCGCTACGGCCTGGACGACGACAAGCCGATGACCCTCGACGAGATCTCCAAGATCGTGCACACGACCCGCCAGGCCGTCAGCCGGGTGGAGTCGCGCGCCAAGCTCCGCCTGTTCGCCAAGGCGGTCTCGCAGGACATGCAGCTGTACCTGACCGACTAGGTCAGTGGACTTCGGCCGGCGCGCTCACCCGTGCCGGCGCGGGGAAACCGGGTCGTTCTGTGGGAAGACGATCCGGTGGGGTGATGGGACGGCCCGCTCGAGCACTGCTCGGGCGGGCCATTCACGTTTCCGGATACGCCGGCGCGCGGCGAGCCAGCGCCGTCGGCCCGCAGCGCTCAGTCGTCAGCCGTCATTCGTCGATCTCACGTCGCAGCTTCTGCCGCAGGTCGCTCGGGATGAGTTCGACCAGCTGGTCGGGCCGCACCGGCAGGTCGAGCAGGCTGAGCTTCACGCGTCCGGTGCGCCCGTGCCGTTCGGCGTCGAGCCGCACCACGCTGCCGGCGTCCTTGCGGAGCCGCATGTCGATCTGGGCCCCGGTGGCGACCTCGCCGACCACGAGCCCGTCGACCTCGAGGGCCGCGCTCCTGGTGCCCTCGGCGATGTCGAACCGGTAGCGCTCCCGGGCGGCGAGCACCACCGAGCGGTCGATGCCGGCCATCGGCGCGACCGGGGTCACCACGGAGCCGGACAGTGCGGGGGAGAGCACCGGGCCACCGGCGGCGTAGTTGTAGGCCGTGGAGCCGGCGGGGGTGGCGGCCACGATGGCGTCGGCCCGGTAGTACCCGTACCCGAGGCCCCCGACGCTCAGGTCGGCAGAGACCTGTCCGGCGCCGGGCCGTCGCACGATGGTCAGGTCGTTGAACGCCAGGTAGTCGGTTCGTGCGCCGCCCCAGGACAACCGGGCCTCGAGCGCATGGTGCGGCTCGAGCTGGTAGTCGCCGGCGGACAACCGGTCGAGCGCGATCTCGAGCTCGGGCGGCTCGATCTCGACCAGGAACCCGACGTTGCCGTAGTTCACGCCGAGGACGGGCACCGGGCGCTTCGCCACGAGCCGCATCGCACCGAGCATCGTGCCGTCGCCGCCCAGCGCGACGACCAGGTCGACGCGATCGGTGAAGTCGTCGTCGTCGACCACGTCGACTCCGCCACCGATGCGCTGGGCGTCCGCGCGCCGGGCGAGGAGCTCGCCCTGGCCGGACGCGTTCCAGCGCTGCAGGGTCGTCACGGACTCCCGCACGTTCTTGGTCGGGTGGACGACGAGGCCGACGACGGGCTGCTCCATGACCGGATGGTACCGAGTGGGCCTGCGATGTGGGCTGTTCGTTCCCAGAGGCATGCGATATTCTGCATACATGCAGACCGCTCAACTCTCCGTCGCCCTCCCTTCCGTCCGGCACGGTCGCGAGATCGTGCTGCTCGCCGACCTCGAATCCCACGAGTCCGGCTTCGGCTTCGTCGACGCCGAACACCTGCTCCTGGCCGCCGTCACGCTCTGTGCCGGCATGCCCCGCTTCCGCCCGGTCCTCGAAACCCACCGGATCACTCCCGCCGCCGTCCGCTCCGGCATCCGCGCCTTCGTCGGCGCGCACACCACCTGCCCCGGCGAGCACGACCGCGTCGCCTGCACGCCCGCTGCGATGCGCGTGCTCGCGCGCGCTGCGACGATCTCCGGCCGGTCCGAGCGCATCCGGCCGCCGCACGTCGTGCTCGCCGTGCTCGACTCGGTCGACGATCCGCTCGCCGGATCGGCGCACGACGTCCTCGACGCCCTCGGCGTCAACGCGCGCCGCTTCCGACGCGACCTGCGTCGCGCCGTGCGGCGCGCCTGACCCAGCGCGACCGACAAGCGGACTGGAGGCCCGTGGCGATCCCGCCACGGCCCTCCAGTCCGTCTCGTCGTTCGCTCACTGCGCACAAGACGCACCCTGGTCACGCCCACGGCGAACAGGGGCAGCCGCCGGGGTGAGCGCTGGTTACTCTCGAAGTACTTGGCCGGACTCAGACGAGACCGGCACAGCGTCGGCTCCGCTCATCAGGGGCCAAGGGAGAGCACATGTTCGAGAGATTCACCGACCGGGCCCGTCGTGTTGTCGTCCTCGCTCAAGAAGAAGCGAAGATGCTCAACCACAACTACATCGGCACCGAGCACATCCTCCTCGGCCTCATCCACGAGGGCGAGGGCGTCGCCGCCAAGGCGCTGGAGTCGCTGGGCATCTCGCTCGACGCCGTGCGCGAGCAGGTCCAGGACATCATCGGGCAGGGCCAGCAGCAGCCGACCGGGCACATCCCGTTCACGCCGCGCGCCAAGAAGGTGCTCGAGCTGTCCCTGCGCGAGGCGCTGCAGCTCGGCCACAACTACATCGGCACGGAGCACATCCTGCTCGGCCTGATCCGCGAGGGCGAGGGTGTCGCAGCCCAGGTCCTCGTGAAGCTCGGCGCCGACCTGAACCGGGTGCGCCAGCAGGTCATCCAGCTCCTGTCCGGCTACCAGGGCAAGGAAGCGGTCGCCGTCGGCGGCGAGCAGCAGCAGAACGCGCAGCAGGGTTCGCAGGTCCTCGACCAGTTCGGTCGGAACCTCACCCAGGCCGCGCGCGACGGCAAGCTCGACCCCGTCATCGGGCGCGAGAAGGAAATGGAGCGGGTCATGCAGATCCTCTCCCGCCGTTCCAAGAACAACCCCGTCCTGATCGGTGAGCCCGGCGTCGGCAAGACCGCCGTCGTCGAGGGCCTCGCCCAGGCGATCGTCAAGGGCGACGTGCCCGAGACGCTGAAGGACAAGCAGCTCTACTCGCTCGACCTCGGGTCGCTCATCGCCGGGTCCCGCTACCGCGGTGACTTCGAGGAGCGCCTGAAGAAGGTCACGAAGGAGATCCGCACCCGCGGTGACATCATCGTCTTCATCGACGAGATCCACACGCTGGTCGGAGCCGGTGCTGCCGAGGGTGCCATCGACGCCGCGTCGATCCTCAAGCCGCTCCTGGCCCGTGGTGAGCTCCAGACCATCGGTGCCACCACGCTCGACGAGTACCGCAAGCACTTCGAGAAGGACGCAGCACTCGAGCGTCGCTTCCAGTCCGTGCAGGTCAACGAGCCCTCGCTGCCGCACACCATCAACATCCTCAAGGGACTCCGCGACAAGTACGAGGCGTTCCACAAGGTGTCCATCACCGACGGGGCCATCGTCTCCGCGGCGAACCTGGCGGACCGCTACGTGCAGGACCGCTTCCTGCCCGACAAGGCCATCGACCTGATCGACGAGGCCGGCGCTCGCCTGCGTCTCTCGATCCTGTCGGCGCCGCCGGAGCTCCGCGAGTTCGACGAGAAGATCTCGACGGTCCGCGGGTCGAAGGAAGCGGCGATCGAGGAGCAGGACTTCGAGAAGGCCGCGAGCCTGCGCGACGAGGAGAAGAAGCTCCTCGGCGAGCGTCTCCGCCTCGAGAAGCAGTGGCGTGCGGGTGACGTCGCCGCGTCCGGCACCGTCGACGAGGGCATCATCGCCGAGGTCCTGGCGCAGGCCACGGGCATCCCGGTGTTCAAGCTCACCGAAGAGGAGACCTCGCGTCTCGTCTTCATGGAGAAGGCACTGCACGAGCGCGTCATCGGTCAGGAAGAGGCCATCTCGGCCCTGTCCAAGACCATCCGCCGCACCCGTGCCGGCCTGAAGGACCCGAACCGTCCGTCCGGCTCGTTCATCTTCGCCGGCCCCACGGGCGTCGGGAAGACCGAACTCGCCAAGGCCCTCGCCGAGTTCCTGTTCGACGACGAGGGTGCGCTGATCTCCCTCGACATGTCGGAGTTCGGTGAGAAGCACACCGTGTCCCGCCTGTTCGGTGCCCCTCCCGGGTTCGTCGGGTTCGAGGAGGGCGGCCAGCTCACCGAGAAGGTGCGCCGCAAGCCGTTCTCCGTGGTCCTGTTCGACGAGATCGAGAAGGCCCACCCGGACATCTTCAACTCGCTGCTGCAGGTGCTCGAGGAAGGCCGTCTCACCGACGGTCAGGGCCGCGTGGTCGACTTCAAGAACACCGTCATCATCATGACCACGAACCTCGGTTCGCAGGGCATCGCCGGTGGCCCGGTGGGCTTCCAGGTCGAGGGTGACTCGGCCGTCGGCTACGACCGCATGCGCGGCAAGGTCAACGAGGAGCTCAAGAAGCACTTCAAGCCCGAGTTCCTGAACCGTGTCGACGACACGATCGTGTTCCCGCAGCTGTCGCAGCCCGAGCTGCTGCAGATCGTGGACCTGTTCGTGAAGCGTCTGGCCGACCGTCTGCTCGACCGCGACATGACGATCGAGCTCACGCTGCCCGCCAAGGAGCAGCTCATCAAGGTCGGGTTCGACCCGTCCCTCGGTGCTCGGCCCCTGCGTCGCGCGATGCAGCACGAGGTCGAGGACCAGCTGTCCGAGCACATTCTGCAGGGTGAGCTCAACGCGGGCGACCACGTGAAGGTCGACTTCGTCGACGGTGCGTTCCACTTCGAGACCGGGCGTCAGCCGGGCCGCCAAGAGGTCCTCGCCGGCGCAGCCGCGGTCGAGGCAGGGACCGACACGCCCCAGGGCGAGATCGAGTCCTAGGACCTGACGCTCCACGGACAGGAGGCTCGGTGCCAGCTGGCACCGAGCCTCCTGTCCGTTCTCGGGTCGCGTTCAGATCTCGCCCTCACCGCTCTGCGCGTCCCTGCGGCCACGGACCCCCGTCCGGGGGTACTGTGGTGGTCACGCGCGAGACGTTCCCCCCAACTCCTCGCGCGTCGCGCTCGATCGGTTCCCCCCAACGGATCGAGACGCAGCCGGCCCCGGTCTGTTCGCAGACCGGGGCCGTTGCATGTCCGGGTGTCGTGCGGGTCGGCCGGTCGGCCGCGCGGGCGGGCGTCCGCCGCGTCAGGAGGCGTCGGGCAGCTGTGCGGCGAAGTCGCGGACGGCGTGCTCCCAGCGCTCCGGGTCCTCGTTCCACTCGAGCGTGTGCGGCGCCGTGCGGAACGTGACCGTGGTGACGGCCTGCCGTCCGGCGACGGCGGCGACGTCGTCCGCCGCGACCAGGGCGTCGGCCTCGGAGTGGATCAGCAGCGTGGGCGTCGACGAGTCCTGCCAGGTGGTCGTCGTCACGGGCGTCGGGGCTCCGGCGAGCCGCGACAGCACGTTCGTGGTCGCGATGCGGGCGGCGACCGTGCCGACGAACGCGGGCAGGTGCGCGCCACGGACGGCCCCGCGGAGTGCCGAAGCGACGTCGAGCAGGGGCGAGACCGCCACGAGCCCGTCGACGTCGACGCGAGCGGCGGCGGCGGAGCAGGCGAGTGCACCGGCGGACCAGCCCTGCAGCACGATGCGCTGAGCGCCGCGGGCCCGTGCTGCGCGGACAGCCGTGCCGATGCGCTCTGCTGCCCCGGCGTCGAGGGAGCGGAGCGGCAGGTCGGTGGTGTCGATGACCTCGGACGAGGCACCGAGCGAACGCCAGACCCCGACACCGCGCAGGACCTGGCGCGGCCCGAGGGACTGCCCGTGCACGTGGACCACGTGGGTCGTGGTGGCCTCGGGCTCGTTGCCGGGCACATCGTCCGGTCCGTCGTACCGCAGGGCGTCCCAGCCCCAGTCACCGGTCGCGACGGTGCCGGTGACGCTGCGGCGGACGGTGTCGCCGTCGCCACTGGCACCGGTCCCGGTTTTCCCGGCGATGATCGCGCCGACCTGCACCCGGGTGTCGTCGCGCTGCAGGTCGTAGGTGCCCGGCAGGCGGGTGTCGCGGGTGGCGGTCAGCTCGACCTCGGTGTCCGTGGCGCTGCGGACCGTGGCGGTCGCCGTGTACGGCGTCGGGAACAGCAGCCGCCGTGCGACGAAGGCCCCGAGTCCGAGCGTGCCGACCGCCCCTGCCGCGGTGCCGAGTGCCGTGATGCGTGCGCCGGTCATGTGATCTCCCTGAGTCGTGCCGTGGTGAGCGTCGCAGCGGCCGGAACGTCCTGTCCGGCCTCGCGCGCGCGGTCTTCGATCTCGACGGAGAGCCGGTGCTGCCGATTCCGCCACTGGCGACGCTGCCACACGATCGTGAAGTAGAGCCCGGTGTTGCCCGATGCCGTCTCGAGCCGCCGGAGTTCCGGTTCGAGCGCCCGGAACCGGCGTCGGGCGGCTCGCCAGTCGCGGAACTCCCGGGCGGCGTCGGGCAGGACGCCGCCGGCCGCACCGATGGCGAGCAGGACCATCGAGCCGAGGAACACCGGGGTGTAGAGCTTCGACAGGACCCCGACCGCACCGTCCGCGCCGGCGACGTGCACGGCGTCGAGGGCGATCGCGATGCCGGCGAGCAGCACGAGGCCGGCGGCACCGACGACGAAGAGCCAGTACAGGCGCCCGAGTCCGTCGCCGTTCCGGAACCCACGGAGCACGGCGACGGCGGAACGGGCGATGACGATGGCGATGTAGGTCATCTCGACCGCCGAGTACAGCGCGGTCGGCAGCTGGTCGCCGTAGACCACCATGAACTGCGCCGTCGGGGTCGGCGCGTCGATCAGGCTGAACAGCACGACGAGGGCGATGAGCACCACCACGCAGCCGATGATGCGGCCGGCACGCAGGAGCCTGGCGGAGCGTGCGGCGGCCTCGACCGACTGCGCGAGGGCGAACATGCCGCACACCATTAGGCAGCGGCCGATCAGGTCGGCGATGTTGGGCACGTGCGTCACGCCGGCGAGGAACGTCGTGACGTCGGGCTGGTTGATCGTGAGCCCGACGGCGACGCAGCTGCAGCACACCATCAGCCAGGTGACGCTGGCCGACTGGGTGCGCACGAGGAACAGCCGGACGAACAAGACCGCCAGGATGAGCCAGACCGGGATCGACCCCCAGACGTGCAGCGTCACCGCGTCACCGGAAGATCCCGGGCTGACCCTCGGGGTCGAGCAGCCCGATCCGCAGCGCGAGCTGGTCGGCGACGAGCTCCACCGCCTGCTCGTGCGGGGTGTCGAGCGAGCGGGTGAACGCCGTCCGGCCGGTGAGCAGCCCCGTGTACGCCTGGTGGTCGCAACCGGTGTCGTCCATGAACACGTGGGCCAGCTCGTGCAACACGCAGGCCACTCGGGAGCGCTCGGACAGCCCGGGGCGCGTCTCGAGCAGGGCGTGGTCGGTTCGCTGGATGAGCCGCGCGGACAGGTCTCCCGGCAGCTCGCTGGTGCGGACGTGGATCGGCTTGCCGAGCGCCGCCTCGGCACGGGCGGTCAGCTCCGGCAGGGACAGCCGACGGGGGAGCCCGAGACGCTGCACGCGGCGACGGGCCTCGGTCTGCCGACGCAGGGCGTCGAAGCGGTCGCGGTACCCGCTCACGGAGTGCCACCCGACTCGTCCAGCCGACGCAGGTGGTCGGTGAAGTCGCGGATCTCGTCCGCCGAGGCGAACTCGCCCAGACGCCGGGTGGCGAACGCCACGACCTCGCGCTTGCGGAGTTCGAGCACGAGCTCCAGCTGCGCCTGCACCCGCTCCGGCACGTCGGTGTTGCCGGCGGCGTCGGTCAGGTACTCGGCCGGGACACCGAAGTAGGTCGCCAGGGCGGCCAGGAGTCGCTGGTCACGGACCGCCGGACCGTTGCCGCCGAGCATGTAGCCCCAGCGCGGACGGCTCATCGACGCGCCCTGCGCCTCGATCTCGGCGGCGATCTCCTTGTACGGGGGCCGCTGGCCGGAGTTGGCCTCGACGACGTCCATCAGGAGCTGCAGTTTGCGCGACAGTTCCCGACGGTGTGCGTCGTCGTCGTTGTACTCGATCACGTGTCCCCACTCTCACATCTGTCTCAGACATGATAAAACTGATCCAGCGCGTCGGCCGGTGTCACCACTCTGCCAGGCTCGCGCTCGCTCGTCAGGTCGGCATTTCGATGGGGGGATGCCGAACGGGGGACGAACGAACGGGAGGCGCGGTGCCAGCTGGCACCGCGCCTCCCGTTCGTCGTGTGGTGCGGACTACGCCTGCACGTCGCCGCGCCAGCCCGGCTGGGTCGGTGCGTTCTCGACGCGCTCCTTGTAGTTCTGCAGGTCCTTCTTGACGGCGTGGCCGCCGACGCCCACGGCGGAGCCGAGCTTCTCGAGGATGCCGGAGGGCTCCCAGTCGATCTGCACGGTGACGCGGGTCTCGGTGTCGGAGAGCTTGTGGAAGGTGACGACACCGGCGTGCTCGGTCTCGCCGTCCTTCACGGTCCAGGCGACACGCTCGTCGGGGTGCTGCTCCGTGATGAGGGCGCGGAACTGGCGCTCCTGGCCGGCGACCTTGACGGTCCAGTCGGTGGTCTTGTCGTCCACCTGGACGATCTTCTCGACCTCGTCGAGGAAGTGCGGGAACTCCTCGAAACGGGTCCACTGGTCGTAGGCCGGGCGGACGGGGACGTTGACGTCGACGGTTTCGATGATCTGAGGCATGCACCGGACGGTAGGCCGATCGACCTGGGCGGCACTCAGCAGCGCTGTCCCCCTGCGGTACCGTCCGGGCGTCGTCGCGGGCGGCGTGCGCGTCCGGCGTCGCGCAGTAGTGTGGGGCGGATGACAGAGCACGGGAAGCACGCGTTCCACGAGCGCGACGACCACGGGATCCTCGTGCGTCCGGCGCTCGCCTCGGACGTCCCGCACATCCAGCGGCTCATCGCCCCCTACGTCGACCGGCGCATCCTGCTCGGCAAGGAGAACGTCGCCCTGTACGGCTCGATCCAGCAGTTCCGGATCGCCGAAGGGCCCGACGGCACCCCCATCGGGTGCGGCGCGCTCGCCGTCTTCTGGGACGACATCGCCGAGGTGCGCACGCTCGCCCTGGACGAGCAGTGGATCCACAAGCGCGTCGGGCACCGGATGCTCGAAGCGCTCGAGCACGACGCCCGTGAACTCGGCGTCGCCCGGATCTTCTGCCTGACCTTCGAGGTCGACTTCTTCGCGAAGCACGGGTACCTGGAGATCGGCGAGAGCGTCGTCCCACCGGATGTCTACGCCGAGCTGGTCCGCTCGTCGGACGAAGGGGTCGCGGAGTTCCTCGACCTCGCCCGGGTCAAGCCGAACACCCTCGGCAACACCCGCATGCTGAAGAACCTCTGACGCTTTCTCGTGCCGACCGGCGGGGTGGCCGTGTGCGGCCCGCGCCGTTGTCTACCCTGTGCGCATGTCGTCGTTGCGTCATCCCGTGGGGCCCGAGAAGCCGGTCGTCTACTGGCGCCGCCGAGCGCTCGTGCTCGGGGCGCTGCTGGTCGTCGTCCTGGTCGTGGTGCTCATCGTCGTCGGGCGGGGGAGCGGGGCCACGTCGGCGGCGCCGAGTGCGTCGGCCTCTGCTGGTGCCGGGGCCGGTGCCGGGTCTCGTGCTGGTGCGTCGTCCAACGGTTCTGGGTCCGGTGCTGAGTCCTCGCGGTCTGCTGCGCCGAAGCCTGCGGCTTCCGCCTCGGCTTCCGCGTCGAAGCCCGCTGCTGCCGACGGCTCGACCTGCACGAAGGACCAGATCGTCCTGACCCCGGTGCTCGACAAGTCGGCCTACGGCCCCACCGAGGACCCGAAGATCGCGATGTCGATCAAGAACTCCGGCACGAACTCCTGCCACCTGGACCTCGGATCGGCGCAGCAGGTGCTGACGATCAGCTCGGGCCAGGAGCAGTACTGGTCGTCGAAGGACTGCCAGACCGGCGGCACGAACCAGGACGTCACGGTCAAGTCCGGTCAGACGCTCACGACCCCGGCGATCGCCTGGGACCGGACCCGCTCGTCCACGTCGACGTGCGACTCGTCACGGCCGGCGGTCACCGCTGGAGGCGCGAGCTACCACCTGCAGGTCGCCGTCGGGAACCTCGAGTCGAAGACCTCGGTGCAGTTCATCCTGCAGTAGGCGGCGGCGGCGGGTTCGCGGTTCCGATCCGTTCCGCACAACCGAAGTGCATTGGAGCCAGGCGCTCGCGTGGTTCGGCGCCACTCCGGTTGTGCGATATGGCGAGCAGGGCGCCGGGAACAGCAACAGGCCCCGTCGTCCGAAGACGACGGGGCCTGTTCAAGCTGATGTGATCAGCCGAGGACGGTGATGTTCTCCGCCTGCGGGCCCTTGCGGCCCTCGGTGATGTCGAACTCCACCTTCTGGTTCTCCTCGAGCGACTTGTAGCCGTTGCCAGCAATCGCAGAGAAGTGCGCGAAGACGTCAGCGCTGCCGTCGTCCGGGGCGATGAAGCCGAAGCCCTTTTCGTTGTTGAACCACTTGACGGTACCGGTAGATGCCATGATGGCGTTTCCTTAGCTTTCTTGCTTCCGCCAAGGTGCAGATGCACCGACGGAGACCCCGACGTACGTCGACGGGGGTAATGCGCCACGCGGGCAGGTGCCGGCGGGACGGGTTCGGGGCCAGGCCTGTCGGCCAGTGACCCTGGGGCCCGGGTTGAGGGGCAAACCACCTCGCCCGGACGTTGAGCGCCGCCGAAGCGGTTCCATCAGGCTAGCGTGCTCTGGGCCGACTGGCTACCCGTGCGTCACGGAACGACGAAAATCTGGTGGAATTGAGCTGATGGCAGACAAGGAACAGCGCTTCCGGAGCGAACAGCTCGAGGAAGCCCTCGCGAAGCAGGACGTCGCTGCGGTGGCGTTCGCGCTCCGCCATGACATCGTGATCGTCCCCCGGCTCGTCACCGGCAAGAAGGACATGCAGGTGCGGGTGTTCGGCCGTGAGGGGTCGGACAAGCGCATCCTGCTGCTGTTCTCGTCTGCGGACGCCTACACGGCGATGGTGCCGGACGAGAAGATCCGGCAGGTCATGGTCTACGACGGGCCGCGGCTCGAGGAGTTCCTGGCCGCCCACCTCGACATGCTCGAGGGCGTGTTCTTCGACATCGCCGGCCCGCACACCATGCAGGCCGCGCCGGCGGACCTGCTGGCCGCTTTGCGCGCGTAGCGCCTCAGAACGCGCGGTCGAGCTCGCGTTCGCGCGGGGACTGCGTCATCGAGAACGCCACACGCAGGGCTTCGCGCAGGTGCCCGGAGTCCGAGCCGAGCACGGTCGTGAACCCGAGGCGGGTGGCCTCGTTCACGCGCTGCTTCGTGCCCGTGGCCGGACGGATCTCGCCGGCGAGGCTGATCTCGCCGACGGCCGCGAGTGTGTGCGGGTACGGACGGTCTCGTGCGGCGCTCGCGAGGGCCAGCGCGATCGCCAGGTCGGCGCCGGGCTCGGTCAGCTTCATACCGCCCACCGTGGAGACGTAGACGTCGGCGTCGGACAGCTTGAGGCCGGCGCGGCGTTCGAGGACCGCGAGCAGCATGGCAACACGCGAAGCATCGACGCCGTTCACGACCCGGCGGGGCTGCGGTGCCGAACTCGGGACGATGAGCGCCTGCACTTCGACCGGCAGGGCGCGGCGCCCTTCGAGTGCGACGGTGACGCAGGTACCGGACACCGGGGTGGTGTTCTTCGACATGAAGAGGCCGCTCGGGTCGGGGACCTCGTGGATGCCGTCGCCGCCCATGTCGAAGCAGCCGACCTCGTCGGTGGGGCCGAACCGGTTCTTGAGCGCCCGGACGAAGCGCAGCGCGGTCTGCCGGTCGCCCTCGAAGTGGCAGACGACGTCGACCAGGTGCTCGAGCAGCCGAGGGCCGGCGATCGTGCCGTCCTTCGTGACGTGGCCGACGATGAGGACGGGCAGGGCGCGGTCCTTCGCGATGCGGATCAGGGTCGAGGCGACCTCGCGCACCTGGGACGTGCCACCCGCGATGCCGTCGATCGAGCTCGACGAGATGGTCTGCACGGAGTCGGCGATGAGCAGGTCGGGCTGGACCTGGTCGATCTGGCCGATGATGACGCCGAGGTCGACCTCGCTCGCCAGGTACAGGTCGTCGTGCATCGCCCCGGTGCGCTCGGCGCGGAGCCGGACCTGGTCGACGGACTCTTCGGCGCTGACGTAGAGGACGCGCTTGCCCGAGGCTGCGGCTCGCGACGCCACTTCGAGCAGCAGGGTCGACTTGCCGACGCCCGGCTCGCCGCTCAGCAGGACCGCGGCACCCGGCACCACGCCGCCGCCGAGGACACGGTCGAACTCGCCGATGCCGGTCTGCCAGCGCTGCACCGAGGTGCCGCGGGCTTCGGTGATCGGTCGCGCGGCCCGCGCTCCGGTGACGGCGACCGCCGCCGTGCCCCGGGTGCTTGCCGATACCGCAGAGCTGTCCTCGACGGTGCCCCAGGTCTGGCACTCACCGCACCGGCCGACCCACTTGATGCTGGTCCAGCCGCACTCGGTGCAACGGTAGAGGGACTGCGGGCGCGCCATGTCGTCGAGGCTAGGCCGTACGGCCGACATCACCGGCGCGGTCGCCCGGCTCGTCCGGCTCGTCCGACTGGTCTCGTTCGTCGGGCAGCGCGATCGACCCGGTCATCCGGTGGCGCAGGCGCTCGACCGGCCCCGGACCCTGGCGCGAGGCGTGATCGAGCGCCTCGGCCCCGTCGGTGTCCTGCTCGGCGCGGGCGTTCGCCACCGCCCCGGCTTCGCGGCCGAGGTTCTCGGCCTCGCGCACGGACAGGTAGTGGCGGATCGCCGCCACCGTGTCGACCCGCGCGTCGACGGCGGGCTCGAACGCGCTCGCCCAGATCTCGTAGCCGCGGTCGTTCGGGTGGAACAGGTCGCCGTAGCTGTTGAAGAAGGTGCGGCGGAGCCCGACCCGCTTCGTGATGGTGTGCAGCGGGGCCACCGTCAGCCCGAACTCGTCGGCCACCCGGTGCACGATCTCGTTCGCCACCGCCACCTTGCGCTCCCGGTCCGGCACGAACATGCACGGCAGCTCGGCCACCACGGCGTGCGACGGCACCGCGCCGTAGATCGCCCGGATGTTCCGCTCGAACTTGTCCGGGTCGAAGTCCGCGATGTCGTTCGCCCCAATCGACACCGTGCAGATGTCGGGCGCGTAGTGCCGGAGTTTCGGTAGCTGATCACGCTTGGCGCCCCACGTGGTCGAACCGGAGACGCTGAGGTTCACCACCCGGACCGACATGTGGGAACGGTGCCGGATGCGCCGTGCGAGCAGCCCCACGTAGCCACGCCCGGGTGCGGTCGCGCCGACGCCCTGCGCTGCCGAGTCACCGATCGCGACGTAGAGCAGCTGCCCCTCGTGCTGCTGTCGTTCCCGCCACCAGTCGGCGTGGATCGGGAGCATGTCGACGACCCGTTGCGCCGCTGCCCGTTGCCCCTTCACGCCGGCGCGGGCACCGACGGCTGCGGCGCCGACGACGCCGAGGCTGCCGACGACGGAGGTGAGCAGTGCGATGAGCGAGCGGGTTCTCATGCCGTGGACGGTACGCCCGCCGGACTTGCCGGAGACGAGGAGGACCTGTGGGTGTGGGGAGAGCCCTGCAGGTGACCGCCTGTGGAGGGGGAGCCGACCGAGGGTGTCATCACGGGCCTCCCGGATCGTGTAAACTCTTCCCCGGTACCGTGTCCGAGCGGCCGAAGGATCATGTCTCGAAAACATGTGTGGGGGCAACTCCACCGTGGGTTCAAATCCCACCGGTACCGCCACAGAAAACCCCCGTTCACGCGGGGGTTTTCTTGCTTAGGGGAGTGGTCCTGGTGCTTCTGTGGTGCAGATCTCGCCCATATGGCTCCGTGCCGCGGCGCCGCTCATCGGGAGCAGGACAGCCGGAGTTCGTCCGAGCTGGTGCCTGAAGCGCCCTCGTCCGTCCCGCGAGCGCGCAGCCCAGTGCAGGCCTTCGCATCTGCCTCCCGTGGCGGGCCGAATCGAAGCTAACCACTGCTTCGCGCTGCTCACGGTCTAGATGCACGGCCTAGGAACATCAACCGGACCTGCGGCAGTCCCTCACAGTTCGAGCAGGACCCCGCGATGACGGGGTAGCCGAGCCGCTGTCAGTAGGGCACGATCGGCAGGTGCTGAAACCCACCCACGACTGGTCGCCGCACTCCTGACCGTTGGCTTGGCGCTCCTCATTGCCGGCTGTACCAGTCACAGCTCCGGGAACGGCCTCCCACAGGACTACGGGCAGGACTGGCTCGAACAGATGTCATCCCAGCTCGCCGGCGACCACGGCGGAGGCGGCGGGCAGCTTATCGTCGACGACGATGATAGAAAACAGGCCCGCGCAGGCGTCGCACTGCAGACCGACCTCGCTGGCCCGTACGACGTGCTCGCCGTCTGCCGATCCACAAAGGTGCTGCACCTCGCAATCCACGACATCACGAGCAAGCACGACAAGTACGGCGACTCGTTCGACACCAACTCGCTCATCGGCGAAGCGAACGTCCACTGCGGGGCGACCACCCGAATCCCCATCGACGTGCCGAAGGACCGCGACGGCATCATGCTCGACGCGACAACCGCCGACACCTCCGAGCGAGCTCTGTTCGATGCGTTCATTGTCACGCGAGGATCCGACCAGTGACGGTCGGCATGACACCGGCACCGGCGGCGGGTTCGAGAAGCCGCTCTTCGCGGCGACGGAAGCAGCAGTGCATGGCGGGGTGAAGTTGCATGCCGCTGTTGCTTACGCGAACATCGATTGGAAGGCGGCGGCTGCTGCGTCAGCTGACGCAATCACGAAGCTCTGACCGCCGGCACTCGGCGCCGGGGGCGACGTATCGCGGACTGATGCCGAGATCGCACCGGGGCCTCTAGCGACGACGGCCCGGATCTCCTCCTGGGTAGAGGTCTCTTTGCGGAATGCTCCACGGTTCTATGGTCGAAGCTGAAGGGGTGCCGGCCTCCCCCTTCCTGTCCTTCCTCCGCCCCGTCCGTGGTTTTCGGTCTCCTCGACTTTTGATCGCTGTCAGCGCTTACGCCCTGCTGCTCGGGACGGCTGCAGTTTTCATCGGCGTTCATGAGGGTTGGGCCGGGCCCGCACTCGTCCGTGACCTCACTCGGACAGCTCTCGCAGTCCTGACCGTCGGCGCCGTGGCTCGTATCGCAGGCCCCGTCCGTACCGTGCTGCTCGCCCTCGGCTCAGCTGCGACCGCTTTCGCCGTGGTGGGTCTCGGCCTTGCACTGTTCACCCGGCTGGGCGAGGCGTTCGCTTCGTTGGCCTCGATTGACTCCCTTTGGGCTCCATTCGCAGGCGCCGCGGGCGTACTCGTCGTAGCGGCCCGGAAATTCGTGGCACCGTGGGACCGCCTCGTGCCCGTTCTCGTGCTGACTGCCGCCTTCTCGATGGTTCTGTTTCGTGGTCACGCATCGGACGCTGTCGTACTGGTCGGCGTCGGAGCCGCCGCCGCAAGCGGTGGCTGGGTTGTTCCACGCATTCCAAGGTCCTCGTGGCAGGACGTTGACGCCGACCGTGCTCGCGTAACGGCCGCAGCCCTTCTCGTCGGACTCGGTATCGGCCTTGCCGTTGGCGGCGGACGTGACGCTCACGGAGTTGCGAGCCCCGTCGTGTACGCGCTCGGTCCAGTCGCCACTCCAATCGCCGTGATCCTGCTGCTCGTAGCCTCAGCCGCGGTGCTTCGGGGGCGGTGGCTCGGGCTCGTCGTGGCCGTCGTCGTGCTCGCAGTCATCATCGCTGCCATCGTCTGGCGGCTCACCGTCGATTCCGTGCGCGAAAGATGGTTCACATGGGCCGATGTACCGTTCGGCGACGTCGAGTGGCAGTTGAGCATCTTGCTGCTGTGGCTGATACCCCTTGCGGCGCTCGTCGTCCTCGTGCGCCGTCGACAGGCGTTCGTTCGCCGATCCGCGGCACCCGTGCTGCAGGCAGAGCACGAGCGCCTCGTGGATGCGCTCCAACGGGGCGACGCTGGCAGCCTGGGATGGATGGGCACCTGGGATGGCACGAGCACATGGTTCTCCGACGATGGCAAGAGCGCAGTGGCCTACCGGGCTTGCAACGGCGTTGCTCTCACTGTCTCGGACCCTATCTGCTCCCCGGAGGACGCCGCCGAAACGATCAAGGGCTTCGCACGCGAGTGTTCCCGTCTTGCGCTGGTCCCGGCCTTCTACAGCGTCCACGCCGCCCACGAGGGCATCTTCGCCGAGCTGGGTTGGACAGTGACGCAAGTCGCCGAGGAATCCGTGCTCGACCTTGCGACCTTCTCGCTCAAGGGTAAGAAGCGCACCGACCTCCGCACCGCGGTTAACCGGGCAGCGCGTGTGGGTGTCACCGCGGAATGGACCTCGTTTTCCGAACTGAACCCGGCGATGCGTCGCCAGGTGGTCGCGCTCTCCCAGGGGTGGGTTTCGCAGAAAGAGCTGCCAGAGATGGGCTTCACACTTGGTGGTCTCCCCGAGATGGACGATCCCGCAGTCCGGTTGCTGGTGGCCGTCGACACCACGGGTCAGCTGCACGGCGTGACGAGTTGGCTCCCTGTGTACCGCCGGGGTCAGCTCGTGGGACTCACCCTCGATGTCATGCGCCGGGGACGGTCCGCCATGCCCGGCACCATTGAGTTCCTCATCGTCCATGCCGCCCTCGATTCCGCGGCCGAGGGTCTGGAGTCGCTCAGTCTGTCCGGGACACCCCTCGCGCGCTCCGGACAAGCAGTGGAACCAATGTCAGGCCCTCGCGGGTTGGCAGGGCGTGGCAGGGATGTCCTAGGGCGCCTGCTCGAGCCCACGTACGGCTTCGCATCGCTGGCTCGCTTCAAGGGCAAGTTTCAGCCCGAGCACCGTCCGTTGCTCGTGGCATGCCCAACCGCCCTCGAGTTACCCGTCGTGGGGCGAGCCCTGGTGTCGGCTTATGTGCCGTCCTTGAAGTTCCGCCAGGTACTTGCCCTGGTGTCACAGGTGCGCCACGCCGGACAGGAGCGTCGACGCATCGCGAGACTCGAGAAACGACAACGGGCGCCAAGCGAAGCGCCATGATCGCGTGGCCGGCCCAATTGAGTTCGTTCTTGCTCCGGGGTCGAGCAATCGACCAACCACTTCATATGGTCTGGCTGCCTGCCGCAGGGAGCGAAGCCGACGTCAGGTGTTCACGGCTGCGGGTCGCGTCCATCGAAGACGCGCGTAGCGCGGGTAACAGTCGCCCGCCGGCCCATCTCGTCGGCCTCCTTCGACCCTCGACTACAAGCCGCCTTGGCTCCGTCTGCCGCGGGCGACCCTTGCTCAAAGTGGGCGACCACTTCTCGCGAAGGCCGGACTAGGCGAGCCACAGGTCGTATCTGTGGGTCGTACTGGCTAGCAAGTGGTCGACCAGTTGTGCTAGCGTCAGCCTGCGCCTGTGCAACCGTGCAGTGCCGAAGACCTCGACGCGGAGGAGCAAGCAAGGATGCTCGCAGTATTCGGATTCGCCACGCTGGCGTCGTTCATGGTGGCGGTGATGCGCAAGTGGGCGACTGCTTTTGTGGCGATCATCGTGGCTCCGGTGATCTTCGCCATTGTCGCGGGCTTCGGTCCACGACTCGGGGACATGACCCTGAGCGGGCTTGAAACCGTTGCGCCCACCGCAGTGTTGCTGTTGTTCGCCGTGCTGTACTTCGGGCTCATGATGGACGCGAAGCTGTTCGATCCGGTGTCAAACCTGATCCTCCGGCTGTCCAAGGGTGACCCGGTGAAAATCTGCATGGGCACCGCGATCCTCGCGATGCTGGTTGCTCTCGACGGTGACGGCACGACGAGCTACATGATCGTCTGCTCGGCATTCTTGCCGCTGTACCGCCGCTTGAACATGAACCCGCTTGTGATCGCGACGGTCGCAGTGATGGGACTCGGGCTCATCTCGGGCTCCACCCCCTGGGGCGGCGCGGCCACCCGCGGTATCAGCGTGCTCAAGCTCGACGCGACCGAGTACTTCGTGCACCTGATTCCGTCGCTCGTCATCACCTCGGTCTTCATCCTCGCCGTTGCGTTCATTCTCGGTGTCCGCCAACGTCGCCGTGTCGACCCGGCCGTCGTCGCCGAGGTTGCTGCCGAGATCCAGGCCCGTAAGGGAGAGAAGATGGCCCGTCCCTCATGGCGTATGTGGTTCAACGCTGCTCTCACCTTGCTCTTGCTGGTCCTCCTGGTCACCGGCGTTGCTGACCTGGTCGTACTCTTCATCGGCGCATTCGTGATTGCGATCGTGATCAACCACCCCAACCTCGCCGAGCAGGGCGAAGTCATCAAGAAGCACGCCGCTACCGCTGTGCCTGTCGTGATGCTCGTCCTTGCCGCAGGCGTCTTCACCGGTATCCTCAGCGACTCCGGGATGATCAAGGCGATGGCGGACGCATTCCTGTCGATCGTCCCCGATCAGATCGGCGGCTTCTTCCCGATCATCACCGCGATCATCGCAATTCCCATGGGCTTCTTCATGTCGAACGACGCGTTCTTCTTCGGCGTGCTTCCCGTTCTCTCGGAGTCCGCTAGCCAGTACGGGTTCCACGCCAATGAGATCGCTCGCGCCGGCGTCGTGGGGCAGATGACCCACATGATCGGTCCGGCCTCGGCGCCGTTGTGGGTGCTGCTGGGGCTGATCAAGAAGGATCTCGGTGAGTTCCAGCGCTTCGGGTTGCTGTGGGTGGTGGCCGGTTGCGTCGTGTTCATTCTCGCGCAGCTCGTTACCGGCGCGATGACTGTCCGGTTCTGATTGGACTCAAATCGATAGGGAACACAGGGGCGGGGCCGGTAATCCGGTTCCGCCCCTGTTTCGCGTGTAACGCGTCACGAATGCGGCCGCGTGCTCCTCGTCCAGCGCTCTTGCCCATGAGGAAGGCGAGCATGCAGGTCCGACCGACCCGCACGCTCGCCTTCCGTGTTCAGCGGCTGACTCGTCCGGTCTGCACCGCCTCGAGGAGGAAGTCGGAGCTGCCGAAGTTGCCTGACTTCAACAGCACGGCTATCGCGTCGGTGCCCTGCGTGTAGATCCACGGCACGCCAGGAGCGACCTCGCGCCCAATCACGCCGGTACGTACCTCGAGGGCGGTGACGACGGCTCCGGATGTCTCTCCACCAGCGACAACAAGCCGGCGGACTCCACGTTCGATCAAGCCGCGTGCGATCAGACCGGTCGCCTCCTCGAGTATCGCAGACGCTCGGTTGACGCCGAGTTCTGCCTGTACTCGCTGCAGGATTTCCGGTGGCACTGACGAGTACAGGACGGGAGCAGCACCCACAGGGAGGGTGTCATAGAACGTCAGCGCTGCTGCCGCCAGCGCTACTGGCTGCTGTTCCGCCAACGCGTCGATGAAGTGTCCTGGCTGCTGCTCACGATAACGATCTAGCTGCTGCAGAGTGCGAGCGGAGCAGGAGCCGGCGAGGACGGCTGTTCGCACTTCGCCGATCGGGTCGGCATCGCTGACCTCGTGAGCATGGTTCTGGGCCGCGCGAGCGCGTCCAAGCCCTCCTGCAAGACCGGCCGCTCCCGTAACCAGACGCGCACCGGCGACGGCTACTCCGATCTCGGAGAGGTCTTCGTCACTGACTGCATCAATAACGGCGTATCGGATACCGGACTCTTCTAGCGTTGCCAGATCCCTAACGACTGCAGACGCCCCCGCCCGTACGCGGTCATGGTGGACCAGTGCAACCTGCTCCGTCGTCTGCGCCGCGAGCACCTCGACGATCCGCGAATTGGTCATTGGCGTCAGCGGATGGTGCCGCATGGGCGATTCTGACAGGAGCGAGTCGTGCACGAAGAGGTGGCCCTGGTACTGCGTGCGTCCGTGTTCAGGGGAACTCGGAACGACGGCCACGACTTGAGCGGACGTCAGCCCGGCGAGAGCATCAGAAACCTGTCCGATGTTGCCCTCTGCGCGGGAGTCAAAGGTGGAGCAGTACTTGAAGTACAGCTGATCGGCTCCGCGCTCGAGCAGCCATTCGCCGGTTCGGAGTGATTCCCGAACTGCTTCTTCCACCGGAGTTGTGCGGCTCTTCAACGCAACGACGACCGCATCGGCATCCGCGGGGACAACCGTCGTTGTGTCAGGGACACCGAACACGATCGCTGTGCGCAGTCCTGCACGCCGGAAGGCCACGGCGACATCGGTGCCGCCGGTGAAGTCGTCAGCGATCGCGCCGATCATGCTCCGAGCCCGTTCCCGAGGATGGCAACTCGGAGGCGAGCGGCCGCCCGATCGGGGCCTGTGATCACGGTTAGACCGGTGCTCGCCAGCGCCGGCGCCGCCGGTGCGAGAGAGTACTGCGCGAGGAAGAGAGCGTCCAGGTGCGGGGAGGTCGGAAGCGCAGACTGGATCGCTGTCACGAGGGCGGATGCATTCGCTCCACGAGAAGCCGCGAACGCGCCGTCAGGCACAATGGGAACCAGCTCAACGGCACTCCCGACCTCCGCAAGGTACTCGCGGAGTCGAAGCATCGTGTCCTCCAGCGGCGCCCGCTGGCTGGCGACTACTGCGATGCGTCGGCCGGCGAGCTCGGCGACCGCCTCGAAGGCGGCTTCATCGGCCCCGATGACGGGAAGATTCCCCTGCGTCGGTGCATCTGTGGCGACGGGGCCGTACATCGAGCACGTCAGCAGCACCCCGTCCGCCCCCTCCAGCATTGCATGATCGATGAGACGGAGCATCCGCGCCCGCAGCTGCTCCGTCAGCCCGCCGGATTGGTCGGCGTCCTGCAGCAGCCTGTCATCCAGGATTGACCACACGTCAACATCGGGCATCGACCGTTCCAACGCTGCGCGCGCCGGTTCGATGGCTGCGGGAACCGCGTTGATGAGTGCGATACGTCGACGGTCACCCATGACCGCTCCTTTCACGTCCACCAGGCTCAGTACGCCTGGAACGTCCAGTATGGGCTAAAATCGCGAAGTGGTCGACCACTTTTTCGCACGGCAAACCAGGTCCGAAGGCTTTTTGGCTGGTCGTAGACGGTCGACCAGTGAGGAGGACACGTTGATGTCTGTTGCCGAAGATGTCGTCGCTGCGGGACAGCGGCTGTCGGAGCTCGGGCTGAGCCCGGGTACGTCCGGGAACATCAGTGCCCGCGACGGGGACCGCATCGTGATGACGCCGACGGGATCGGACATGGGGGCCCTCGAGGCTGCTGACCTGTCAGTGCTGTCCTTTGACGGTGAGCTCTTGAGTGGGGGGAAGGCGTCGAAGGAGTTCCCGTTTCACCGTGCGATGTACCGAAGGGACAGCGGCACGACTGCGGTAGTGCACCTGCATTCACCACACGCTGCAGCGATCTCCTGCACGCCCGCGTGGAGCGAGCGAAGCGCGATTCCGCCGCTGACGCCCTACTTCGTGATGCGATCGGGGCAGACCCCGCTGATTGCCTACGCCTCCCCAGGAGACCCGAGTCAGGCCGATCGGATGGAACGGCTGCCGTTCCCCTTCAACGCTGCTCTGCTGCAGAATCACGGGTCTGTCGCAGCGGGGAACACCATGGCGGATGCGATCGCTGCCGCGGTGGAGCTCGAGGAGGTGTGCCGGCTCATGCTCTTGCTTGGCGACCGGCCGCTGACCCTGCTGCCCGAGGGTGAAGCGGAGCACCTCGCGGAGAAGTACGGCTCGTACTGGACGGCTCAGTAGCCAGTCGTTACTGACCGGCGTCGTGCAGCGTCTCGGTCAGCCGCCTGCTGGCCCGCGCCATGTGGCTTTCCATTGCGGCAGCGGCCGCGGCACTGTCGCGAACCCGGATCGCCTCAAACACCGGGACGTGCTCCTGGTAGGACTCTTCGAACGATTCCGCGGCGTCCATCACTCGATGAATCCACACCCGGAGTAGCGACGAGATGCTCTTGAGCATGTTCGCCAGCACGAGGTTCCCGGACGCTTCCGCTATCGCGAGGTGGAACGCGACGTCAGCTTCCACGAACTCGTCCGTCGAGGTCGCGGCGCGCATCGCGTGCAGTGCGGTCTCGATCTGTGCAAGGTGGGCATCGTCAGAGCGTTCGGCTGCGAGCAGGGTAGTGATCTGCTCGAGGTAACGTCGCGCTTCAACGAGGTCTGATGCTCGCCGCTCGCCGAGCATCAGCCCCCACTCGATCACTCGGGGGAGCAGATCGGACTCGCCCTGGCGCAGGTAGGTTCCACCGCCGTGGCGGAACTCAACCAAGCCGAGCACGCCGAGTGACTTGATGCCTTCGCGGATGATCCCGCGCCCGACGCCGAAGGACTCGCTCAGTTGACGTTCGGAGGGCAGTTTCTCGCCCGGACCGATCTGGCCGGACGAAACGTAATCGATCAGTGCTCGTGCGACTTCGTCCGACGATGGCGTCGTCCCAGAGACTGCGGTGAGCTCTGGCGCAACTGCGGTCCGGCGGCGCGATGGGGGAGTGGACTCAATGGCCTCAGCGCTCGACAAGGATGCCGTCCTCGTCACAGTAGATGGTCTTGCCAGGTTCGAACCGAACGCCACCGATGACGACCGGCACGTCGACCTCGCCGACATTGTTCTTGACGCTCTTGCGCGGGTTGGTCCCGAGCGCCTTTACCCCGAGCGGGATCGTGGCGATTGCCGCACGGTCCCGGATTGCGCCGTTGATCACCACACCGGCCCAACCGTTCTGGGCGGCGATGTTCGCGATCATGTCACCCATCAGCGCTCGCTCGAGCGAGCCGTGGCCGTCGACAACGAGGACGGCGCCGTTCCCGGGCTCTGACACGACGCGCTTCAGCACCGAATTGTCCTCGAAGCACGAGACGGTGCGGATCGGACCGCTGAAGGAGAGTGCACTTCCGTAGTTGCCGAGCTGGACCGACAGCGACGCCAGCGCCTCGCCGTGCTCGTCGTACAGGTCTGCGGTGTGGAACGTCATCGTGGTCCTTTCGCGGGTCCCTCTCATCCTATTCGCCGTGCTACCGCATGCTGGCGATGAAGCGACAGTCGCCTCGCTTGTGGTGAACCACTTCGTGGGACTCTGAGAGATGCGGGACGGAGCTAAACCCTGCCGCTGGTTGGACGTGACCGACGAAGTTGCAGAGCTTCCGTTGCGGTGAAAGCGCGCCGTCGTTGACTGGTCGACCACTTGCGTGCATGATGGCAGCGAGTCCACCGCAGCGTTGCAGGATGTTGCACGTCTAGCGCTGCGGCAACTCCCTCCATCATCCGGCCCGTCAACGAGGCCGGCCTGACGAGTAAAGGAAGTCCAATCGTGTCTCAGCAGTACCGCCTCGCTGTCCTCAACGGCGACGGCATCGGCCCGGAGATCGTTCCCGCCTCGGTGCAGATCGTCGACGCCGCAGTCGCCACCGTAGGCGCTCCCGCCATCGACTGGTCCGAACTCCCGCTCGGGCGTGGGGCGATCGACGAGTTCGGCACCGCCGTGCCCGAGCAGACCCTGGCAGCACTCAGCGACGTCGACGGGTGGCTCCTTGGGCCGCACGACAGCGCTTCCTACCCGGAACCCCACAAGTCGCTGCTGAACCCGTCGGGCACGATCCGCAAGCACTTCGACCTGTTCGCCAACATCCGCCCCGCAAAGGCGTTCCCCGGCGGTAACGCGATCGTCGAAGGCACCGACCTCGTCATCGTTCGCGAGAACACGGAAGGCTTCTACGCAGACCGGAACACGTTCGCCGGCACCGGCGAGATGATGCCGACCAAGGACGTCGCCATCATGCACGGCATCATCACCCGCGCCGCCACCGAACGCATCGCCCATGAAGCGTTCAAGCTCGCGATGACTCGCGACAAGCGCGTGACCATCGTGCACAAGGCGAACGTGCTCAAGATGACCACCGGCCTGTTCCGCGACGTCTGCCGTGAGATCGCAGCCCAGTACCCCGAGGTCAGCGTCAACGACTTCCACATCGATGCCTCCACGGTGCACCTCGTGCGCCGTGCCGACAAGTTCGACGTCATCGTCACCGAGAACATGTTCGGCGACATCCTCTCCGACCTGGCCGGCGAGGTCGCCGGTTCCCTCGGTATCGCCCCGTCCATCAACGCCTCCTCGACGCAGGCGATGGCACAGGCATCGCACGGGAGCGCCCCGGACATCGCCGGACGCAACGTCGCGAACCCCATCGGCATGATCCTGTCCTCCGCGATGCTGCTGCGATGGCTCGGCGCGAAGTTCGACGACGAGGCGATCCTCAAGGCCGCAGACCTCGTCGAGGAGAAGGTCGCCGCGACGGTCGAAGCCGGCACCATGACCCCTGACATGGGTGGCTCCGCGGGTACCAAGGAGTTCGCCGCCGCTGTCGTCGACGCGATCACCGCTGCTGCGTAACTGACGCTGGTGTGGGGCCGCCAGGGCGGCCCCGCACCAGTGCTGACCCCGTCGAGGAAGACGCCATGATCCAGATCCTCACGGGCTTCGTCGTCATCGCATTCGTCATCGGCGTCGGCTACATCATGCGCCGGAGCGGTTTCGTGGGCGACGAGGCCCGACCACTGTTCTCCCGAACCGCGCTCTACGTCACCAACCCGGCGCTGCTCTTCACCGTGCTCGCCAAAGCGGACCTCCACGAAGTGTTCTCCGGCCCGGTCGTCGTGGCCGCCGGCAGCACCGCCGTGGTCGCAGGCCTGTTCATCCTGCTCAGCCGCATCTTCTTCCGCCGCGACATCGCCACCACCACCGTCGGCGCGATGGCATCGGGCTACGTCAACGCCAACAACATCGGCATCCCCGTTGCCGTGTACGTGTTGGGCTCAGCGACGTATGTGGCACCGGTGATCCTGCTGCAGCTCGTTGTCATCACCCCGGTTGTGCTGATCGTCCTCGATGCAGCTACTTCCGAGCGTCGGAACTTCCTCGCGATCGCGAGCAGACCGTTCCGCAACCCCATCACCGTCGCGTCCCTCGTCGGCGTCCTCATCGCCGCCACCGAGGTCCCCCTCCCGGACGCGGTGTTGGCGCCCCTGAGTCTCCTCGGTGGTGCCGCCGTGCCGCTCGTTCTGATGGCGTTCGGCATGTCGCTGCACGGCTCGCGACCCCTCCGTAGAGGAAGCGATCGCGTCAGCACACTCGTCGCAACCGGCATCAAGGCGATCGTGATGCCCATCGTCGCGTTCTGCCTCGCGCACTTCGTGCTCGGCCTTGCCGATCACGTCGTCTTCGCAAGCGTCGTCATGGCCGCACTCCCCACGGCACAGAACGTGTTCCTCTACGCCGGCCGATACGACCGCGGAACCACCATCGCCAGGGACACTGTTCTGCTGAGTTCCGTCGCATCCGTCCCGGTGATCATCGCCGCCTCCGCACTGCTCACCTGAAACGAAAGAACTTCGATGCTCTCCACGGAAACCGGCTCCCTGTTCCTCCAGCCCGACCGCAACCTCGCGCTCGAGCTCGTGCGTGCGACGGAGGCCGCCGCGATCCG
>NZ_QKLE01000031.1:0-35544 GCF_003224275.1 Curtobacterium sp. MCSS17_011
CTGCGTCGGGTCGGTGTACCTGACCCGCGACAACGACGGCCCGGGGGTGCTCCGGCACGAGCGGGTGCACGTCGAGCAGTGGCGCCGGTACGGCATGCTCATGCCGCTGCTGTACGCCGTCGCCGGGCGGGATCCCCTGCGGAACCGCTTCGAGGTCGAGGCGGGCCTGGAGGACGGCGGCTACCGCTGACGGGAGCCGATGTGCTTCGGTCGCAGGACACGCCGAGCGCGCATCGCGAGGTCGCGGGCCGGGGCCGCCCGCTCGCCCGCCGGTCGCAACACCCCGCCGAGCGCGCGGCGAGCGGTCGCAGACCGTCGCCTGCGGCGCCACCAGCCGACGGTTCGTGACCGCTCGATGCCCGGCCCATGACGTGTTGTGACCGCTCGGCGTCGGGCCGGCCAGGCGACGAAACGCGACCAGTCGACGGCCTGGAGGCGCGTGGCGGCGCCGCCCCGGGCCTCCAGGCCGCCGGGCCCCACCCCCGCTGCACCCGCCCGCCGGTCGCAACACCCCGCCGAGCGCGCAGCGAGCGGTCGCAGACCGTCGCCTGCGGCGCCGCCAGCCGACGGTTCGTGACCGCCCGACGCCCGGCCAATGACGTGTCGTGACCGCTCGGCGGCAGCGGCGGCGGCAGCGCCAGCCCCGCAAGCGCGTCAGGCCGCGCGCCGCCGGGGCACCACGAGGGGCGTGCCGGTCTCGGGGTCGGGGACGACGACGCACGGCAGGCCGAAGACGTCCTCGACGAGGTCCGCGGTCAGCACCGAGGACGGCTCCCCCGCCGCGACGATCGCCCCGTCGCGCATCGCGATGACGTGGGTGGCGTAGCGCGCAGCCTGGTTCAGGTCGTGCAGCACGGCGACGACCGTGCGACCGGCGGCGTGCAGCGTCGAGGCCAGTTCGAGCACGTCGTACTGGTGGGCGATGTCGAGGAACGTGGTGGGTTCGTCGAGCAGCACGATGTCGGTCTGCTGCGCGAGCACCATCGCGATCCACACCCGCTGCCGCTGCCCGCCGGAGAGCTCGTCGACACTGCGGTCGGCGAGTGACACGGTCTCGGTCTGCTCGAGTGCGGCCTGCACGGCCTGCCGGTCGGATCCGGACGAGGGGTGCAGCAGGTCCTGGTGCGGGAACCGGCCCCGGGACACCAGGTCGCGCACAGTGATGCCGTCGGGGGCGATCGGGGTCTGCGGGAGCATCCCGACCCGCCGGGCGACGGCCTTCGGGCGGTACGAGTCGATCGGTGCCCCGTCGAGGAACACCGTGCCGGCTCGCGGCTTCAGGGTGCGGGCGAAGGACTTCAGCAGCGTCGACTTGCCGCAGGCGTTCGGCCCGACGATGACCGTCAGCTCGCCGTCGGGGATGTCGACGTCGAGCGTGTCCACCACGACCCGGTCGTCGTAGGCCAGGGTCAGCCCGCGCGCCCCCAGCGCGGTGGTCGGGACCGGACCGAGCGCGGTGCCCGCGGCCGACATCAGTGCTCGGCCTTGCCGTGCCGCCAGTACCCCATGAACGCGACCTGCTTGCGGTCGATGCCGACGCCGCGCACCAGGTGGCGGCGGAGTTCCTTGACGCAGCCGGCCTCACCAGCAATCCAGGCGTACACGGGGCGCTCGTCGACCGGGGAGGGGACGTCCCACAGCACCTGCTCGTCGACATCGACGTCGGTGAGCTCGGCGGCCGGCTCGCACGCGGCGGCGGCGGGCGACGGCGCGACGGTGAAGGCCCAGGCGTGCACCTGGTCGGTCATCCGGAGCCCGTGGGTAGCGCCGTTGCGGGCGATCCAGCGGACCTCGACCCCGGCGGGTGCGGTGACCGGCAGCCGGTCGGCGTCGGTGGGCACCTCGATGAAGACGTGGCCGACGGTCGAGACGTCGAGGGCTTCGAGGATGGCGCAGATGGCCGGTGCGGCGGTCTCGTCCCCGGCGAGCAGGATCCGGTTCGCGTGCCCGGGAGCGAACTCGGCGGCCCCGGTCGGCAGGTCCTCCGGCGACTCGGGCACGCGGGGCCCGACGATGCGCAGCTCGTCACCGACGCGACAGGCCGACACCCAGCGCGACGCCGGCCCGGTGTCACCGTGCGCGACGAAGTCGATGTCGAGCTCGCGGGCATCCGGGCGGAACGAGCGGACCGTGTAGGTGCGGAGCGGGTTGCGGGCGTCGTCGGGCAGCGCGCGCCAGGCGGCGTACCAGTCCTCGTCCTCCGGCAGTTCGGAGAAGCCGATGCCGGGCAGGGGCAGCACGATCTTGATCCGCTGGTCGAGACCGACCGAGGAGAAGTCGGCGAGCGCGTCGCCCGTCAGCGTGACCCGGACGAAGTTCGGGGTGAGCGACGTGACGGCGGCCACGCGGACGGAGAAGACGCGATACCGGGTTGCCACGGAACCGAGTATGGCATGCCTTACCTAACGTCTCCAGGCCCTCGGAACGGTGCGAGGATCGTCCCCGTGTCCGAAGCCCCCGACGACGAATTCGCCGACCTGCCCGCCCTCGCCCTCGCGAGCGGCGTCCCTGAGCCGCTCCGCGCCTCCAGGCAGGTGGTCCGCACCACGGACGGACAGGAGATCTCCGCGATCCGGTGGGGCGACGACGGCCAGGAGGCCCGGATCACCTACCTGCACGGGCTCGGCATCGACGCCCACAGCTTCGACACCACGGCACTCGCCGTGGGCGAGCCGGCGGTCGCCCTCGACCTGCCCGGCCACGGCCGGTCGTCGTGGCGTGAGGACGCGGACTACGCGGCGGCCGCGACGGCGCCGAGCGTGCTCGCGGCGCTCGACGCGCTCGCGGTGCCGCCGGGGATCGTCGTCGGGCACTCGCTCGGTGCCATCCTGTCCGCTCGACTCGCAGCCACCGCTCCGGAGCGGGTCACCGGACTCGTGCTCGTCGACATGTCGCCGGACTTCGCGCAGCGTGCGGTCGACCGGATCGCCCGCGCGCTCGAGGCCGAGGAGCCGTTCGAGTCCCTCGAGCAGGTCGTCGACCGGGCGATCGAGGCGCGGGTCGGCGACGACCGGCAGGTGCTGCTGCGGGAGGCCCGGCACACGACTGCCCTCGGTGCGGACGGACGACTCGTGCGCCGCCACCACTTCCCGCACCTGCCCGCCGGGCGGACGTCGTCGGTGGGGCGCTTCGCCGACGCGTGGCCGGACCTCGAGGCACTGCGCGTGCCGATCCTGCTCGTCCGGGGTGACCGCGGGTACGTCTCCCCGAAGCTGCACGCCGGGTTCGCCGAACGCCTGCCGGAAGCCGAGATCGTGACGGTGACCTCGCGGCACGCGGTGCAGAACCAGGCGCCCCTCGAACTGGCTTCGGCGATCCGGGCATGGGCGGAGCGGCACGGATTGTTGCACCGGATCGAAGAACCGTCGCCGGACGGCACCAGCCGCCGGTACCCTCGTGCGAGCGCGAGGCCCGATCCCAGCCCTCGCGCCCGGAAGGAACCCACAACCCCATGAGTCCGCTCCTGCCCCGTCGCACCGCGCGCACCTCGCGCCCCTCGCGCATCGGGCGCGCTGCCCTCGCCGCCACCGCGGTCGCCGTCGTCGCAGCGCTCGCGCTGACCGGCTGCTCCGGCTCGTCCGACACCACCGGGGGCAAGGACGCCACGGTGCGCGTCGGGCTGGTGCTCGAGCCGACGAGTCTCGACATCCGCACCCAGTCCGGGGCCGCGCTCGACCAGGTACTCATCGACAACGTGTACCAGGGGCTCGTCGGCCGGACCGCCGACGGAGACATCCGCGACGTGCTGGCGTCCTCGCACCAGGTCTCGGACGACGGGCTGACCTACACGTTCACGCTGCGGGACGGCACGACGTTCCAGGACGGCAAGCCGGTCACCGCGGCCGACGTCGTGTGGTCGCTCGAGCAGGTCAAGTCGAACGACTCGTACGTCGACTCCGCCAAGCTCGCGGGCGTCACGTCGATCACCTCGCCGTCCGAGGACTCCGTCGTGCTGCAGCTGGCGAAGCCGGACTCCGACCTGCTCTGGAACCTCACCGGTCGCTCGGGCCTGGTACTCGAGAAGGCCGCGGACAACGACCTCTCCGACAGCGCCAACGGCACCGGTCCGTTCGAGGTCGTGAGCTGGAAGCAGGGCGACTCGCTCACCTTCGACCGCAACGAGGACTACTGGGGCACGAAGGCGAAGGTCGCGAAGATCGTCTTCCGGTACATCACGGACCCGTCGACCGCCGTCAACGCGATGGCGAACGGTGACCTCGACGTCCTGAACCCCGTCGACGGCACGCTGGAGAGCCAGCTGCAGGGCAACGCCGACATCGCGCTGCACAGCGGCAAGACGACCGACAAGTACACGCTGGCGTTCAACAACCGCAAGGAACCCTTCACCGACGAGCGCGTGCGCCGGGCGATCCGGCAGGCGATCGACGCGAAGGCGCTCATCAAGGCGATCGGCGGCACGGGCGTGGAGCAGGGCGGCCCGATCCCGGAGCTCGACCCCGGCTACGAGGACCTGACCGACATCGACGCGTACGACCCCGCGAACGCGAAGAAGCTCCTCGCCGCCGCCGGGCAGCAGGACCTGAAGCTGACGCTCACCTACGCGAACATCTACCCGACCACGATCGGCGACGTGCTGAAGTCGCAGCTCGCCGACGTCGGGATCACCCTGACGGTCAAGCGTGTCGACTTCGCCACCTGGCTGTCCTCGGTGTTCCAGGCACCGAAGTCCGGCGAGCGGGACTTCGACCTGTCGATGGTCGACCACGTCGAGGCCCGCGACTTCGGCAACTGGGCGAACCCGGACTACTACTTCGGCTACGACAACCCGAAGGTGCAGGCGCTCTACGCCCAGTCGATCGCGGCGACCGACGAGGCCACGAAGACCGAGGCACTCCGGAAGGCGGCACGCATCGTCAGCGAGGACGCGGCCGGCGAGTGGCTCTACACGGCGACCGAGATCACCGCGGTGCGCTCCGGCGTGACGGGCTTCCCGGTCGACGGCGGCAACTCGCGCCTCGACCTGGCGAAGCTCGCGGTCAAGTGACCCGGAGCGGCCGCGGCGGGGTGTCCGCCCCCGTAGCATCGGTGTCGTGACCCGGTTCCTCATCGGGCGGGTGCTCCTGCTCGTCGTCGGCCTGCTCGTGGCGAGCGTCATCATCTTCGCCACGCTCCGCGTGCTGCCCGGTGACGTCGCCCAGGTCGTCGCCGGCACGCAGTCGACCCCGGCGCAGGTGGAACAGCTCCGGCAGCAGCTCGGACTCGACCGGCCCGTCGTGGTGCAGTACCTCGACTGGATCGGCGGGGTGTTCCGCGGTGACCTCGGCCGCTCCCTGGTGACGAACGGTGCCGTCGCACCGGAGATCGCGCAGAAGCTCGCGATCACCCTGCCGCTCGCCGCGATGTCCCTGGCGACCGCCCTGGTGATCGGCGTCCCGCTCGGGGTGGTCGCCGCGGTGCTCCGTCGCCGCCCCGGCGGTGCGGTGATCGGGTTCGCGGCGCAGGCCGTCGCCGCCGTGCCCGTCGTGTGGGCGGGCATGCTCCTGGTCGCCCTGTTCGCGGTGACGCTGCACTGGCTGCCGACGCAGGGCTTCCCGCTCGACGGCTGGTCGGAGCCCGGGCGGGCGTTCGCGTCACTCGTGCTACCCGCGTTGACGATCGGCGCCGTCGAGGGCGCGGTGATCCTCCGGTTCACCCGCTCCGCCACACTGTCCGTCCTCGATGCCGACCACCTGCGCACCGCCGCCGCGATCGGCCTCACCCGGACCCAGGCGTTGCTCCGCCACGGCCTGCCGAGCGTCGCCCTCACCGTGCTCGCCGTGCTCGGGGTGCAGATCGCCGGGCTCCTCGTCGGGGCCGTCGTCGTCGAGCAGCTGTTCTCGCTGCCCGGGGTCGGCCGGATGCTCGTCACCGACGTCGGCCGCCGCGACATCACGAAGGTGCAGTCGGAACTGCTCGTGCTCACGGGGCTCGTGCTGCTCGTCGGGTTCGCCGTCGACGTCGTGCACCGCACCCTCGACCCCCGACAGCGCGAGGTGCAGGGATGATCCGCCGTCTCGTCGCACGCCCGACCGGGGTCTTCGCCGTCGTCGTGCTCGGCCTGCTGCTCGTGCTCGCCGCCGTGTCGCTCGTCTGGACGCCGCAGGACCCGTTCCGCGCGGACCCGTTCCACCAGTGGGAGGGTCCGAGCGCCGTGCACTGGTTCGGCACCGACGCCGCCGGACGCGACATCGCCAGCTACCTGCTCGCCGGCACCCGCACCACCGTGCTCGTCGCCGTCGGCTCCGGCGTGATCGCGAGCGTCGTCGGGATCGTCCTCACGGCGATCGGTTCGCTCACCGCCCGCTGGGTGCGCGAGGGCACCGCGGTCCTGCTCGACATCCTGGTGGCGTTCCCGACCCTGCTCACCGCGATGCTGCTGACGGCGGTGTTCGGCGGGTCGCTCGGCGTCGTGGTCGTCAGCGTCGGGCTGTCCTTCGGCGTGACGATCGCCCGCGTGGCCCGTGGCGAGATCCGGCGGATCGCCCGGAGCGACTACGTGACCGCGGCCCGGGCGTCCGGCGTCGGCGGTGCCGGGGTGCTCTTCCGTCACCTGGTGCCGAACGCGGCGCCGCTGTTCACCGTGCAGCTGTCGCTCGCGATGGCCACGGCGGTGCTCGCCGAGGCCGGGCTGTCCTACCTGGGCTACGGGGCCGGATCGGACACCGCGTCCTGGGGCAGCCTGCTGTCCGACCTGCAGACCTACATCGGGGTCCACCCCTGGAGTGCGACCTGGCCGGGAGCCGCCATCGCCCTCGTCGTCGCGGCGCTGTCGTTGCTCGGCGACGCGGTGCGTGACGCCTCCGACCCGCGGCTGACGACGAGCGATCGCACGACGACCGACGGCACGACGACCGACGGCACGACGACCGACCGGAGCGCCGACCCGGCGACGACCACGCCGGGGGTGACCGCATGACCGACCAGGCAGCCGGCACCGCCCACGCAGCCGGCACCCCGCACGCCACCGCAGCCTCCGGGCTCGACGTGCGAGGGCTGTCGGTCCGCATCACGGGGCGGACGATCCTCGACGACGTCACCTTCACCGTGCCTCCCGGCCAGCGCGTCGGCGTGATCGGCGCGAGCGGATCCGGCAAGTCGATGACCTCGCTCGCCCTGATGGGGCTGGAGCCCACCGGCGCCGTCGTGACCGGCAGCATCCGCCTGGACGGCACCGAACTCGTCGGCCTGCCCGACCGCGAGCGCGCGCGACACCGCGGCGCGGGCATCGCGATGGTGTTCCAGGAGCCGGGCACAGCGCTCGACCCGCTGCGACGGGTCGGCGCGCAGATCGCGGAGCCGCTCCGGCTGCACCGCGGGCTCGACCGGCGTGCGGCCCGCGCGGCAGCCGTCGACCTGGCGGCGTCCGTGGGCCTGCCCGACCCGGAGTCGCTGCTGCGGCAGTACCCGCACCAGCTGTCCGGCGGGCAGCGGCAGCGGATCTGCATCGCGATGGCGATGGCCGGCGAGCCGTCGTACCTGGTCGCCGACGAACCGACCACGGCGCTCGACGTCACCACCGAAGCCCGCATCCTCGACCTGTTCGAGCACCTGCCGGCGGGCATGGTGTTCGTCACCCACGACCTCGCCGTGCTCGCCCGCATCGCCGACACCGCGGTCGTCCTCGACGCCGGCCGGGTCGTCGAGCAGGGCCGCGTTGCGGACCTGCTCGCCGCACCGCAGCACCCCGCCACCGCCGCGCTCGTCGACGCCGCCCGCGCCACCGCCAGGAGGACCGCACCGTGACCCTCCCCGTCCTCGAGGCCTCCGGGCTGCACCGCACCTACCGACTCCCCCGCCGCGGCCCGTTCGAGCCTGGCCCGGTCCGCACCGCCGTCGACGGTGTCGACCTGACGGTCGCCCCCGGCGCACGGCTCGGCATCGTCGGCGAATCGGGGTCCGGCAAGTCCACGCTGGTCCGGTTGCTCGCCGGCCTGGAGGCTCCTTCCGCCGGCACCGTCGCCGCCTCCGGTCGTCCGGTGGTCGCGTCCCGGTCCGCGCGTGCGCTGCGCTGGTTCCGTCGCGAGACCGGGGTGGTGTTCCAGGACCCGTACGCGTCCCTCGACCCGCGGATGCGCGTCGGGGCGATCGTCGCCGAGCCGCTGCGGGCGCTGCAGGTCCCGGGATCGCACGACGACCTGGTCCGTGCCGTACTGGAGCGCGTCGACCTGCCCGCCGACACCGTCGAGCGGTACCCGCACGAGTTCTCCGGCGGGCAGCGACAGCGGATCGCGATCGCCCGGGCCGTGGTGCACTCGCCCCGGATCCTGTTCGGTGACGAGCCGATGAGTGCCCTCGACGTGGTCGTCCGTGCCCGGGTGATCGAGCTGTTCCGGTCGCTCGCCGACGACCTCGGGCTGACGCTCGTGCTGGTGTCCCATGACATCGGCGTCGTGCAGCGGCTGTGCGACACCGTCGCGGTGATGTCCGAGGGCCGGATCGTCGAGCACGGCCCGGTGTCGTTGCTCGACGCTCCGCAGCACCCCGTGACGCGGGCGTTGGTGGCGGCGGCGCCGACGCTGCCGTAGAACGGCCGGCGCGGCCCGGGGCGAACGTGGGGGTGCCGACGCGGAGCGACACCGTCGACGTCGTACGACGACGACTCCGTCGCACCTCCCGCCGGCGCCCACCGTGTCCGGCGTCTGAGCCGACGGTGCACGCCGCCCGGGTAGACGGGGTCCATGAGCGGCGACCTCGACCAGACCCAGGCACCCTTCCTCGACGCGCTCCGGGACTACCACGCCCGAGACCGCTACGGCTTCTCGCCGCCGGGCCACCGGCAGGGCCGCGGCGTCGACGCCGACACCCTGGCCGTGCTCGGCAAGGACCCGTTCCGCGCCGACGTGCTCGCCAGCGGCGGACTCGACGACCGGAGGTCCTCGAACGGGTACCTGACCACCGCGGAGTCCCTGATGGCGGAGGCCGTCGGTGCCGACACTGTCTTCTTCTCGACGTGCGGGAGCTCCCTGTCGGTGAAGGCGGCGATGCTCGCGGTCGCCGGCGTCGAGGGCGGGATCCTGGTCAGCCGTGACGCGCACAAGTCGGTCACCGCCGGCCTGGTCTTCTCCGGGCTGCAGCCGTACTGGGTGGAGCCGCGACTCGACCGTGACCAGGGGATCTCCCACCCGCCGTCGCCCGCCGACTACGCCGCCGTGTGGGACGAGCACCCGGACGCCGCCGCCGCTCTCGTGGTCAGCCCGACCCCGTACGGCACCTGCGCGGACATCGCCGGCATCGCGGCGGTGTGCCACGAGCGCGGCAAGCCCCTCATCGTCGACGAGGCCTGGGGTGCGCACCTGCCCTTCTCCGAGCAGCTGCCCTCGTGGGCGATGGACGCCGGCGCCGACGTCTGCGTGACGAGCGTGCACAAGATGGGCCTCGGCTTCGAGCAGGGGTCCGTGCTGCACCTCCGTGGCGACCTCGTCGACCACGACCACCTGTGGGCCTGCGCGGACATGCTCATGACGACGAGCCCGAACGTGCTCGTCTACGCGGGCATGGACGGCTGGCGTCGGCACATGATGCGCGACGGCGCCGGGCTGATCGCGCAGACCATCGCGCTCGCCGAGCAGACCCGGCAGCGCATCGAGGCGATCGACGGCATCCACGTCCTGCACGACGAGCTGCTCGGGGCGGAGGCATCGCACCAGCTCGACCCGATGCGCATGCTGCTCGACGTCGAAGCGCTCGGGATCACCGGGTACCAGGCGCACGACTGGGTCCGCGAACACCACCGGCTCGACCTCGGGCTCTCCGATCACCGGCACCTCGGCATCGACGTGTCGCTGGCCGACGACGACTTCACCACCGACCGGCTCGTGCACGCCCTGCGGTCGCTCGCCGTGGCGGCACCGGACCTGCCGCAGACGCCGCCGGTCCGCATCCCGGAACCGTCGGGCCTGCTGCTCGAGTCGGTGATGACGCCCCGCGACGCCTTCTTCGGCGCGGTCGAGCTCGTGCCCGCCGACCAGGCAGCGGGGCGGATCGCGGCCGAGCAGGCGACCCCGTACCCGCCCGGGATCCCGGCGTACGTGCCCGGAGAGCGGCTGACGGCCGAGGTGATCGACTACCTGCGCAGCGGGCTCGACGCCGGGATGGTCATGCCGGACCCCACCGACGGGAGCCTCGGCGTGATCCGGGTGGTGCAGGAGACGAGCTGAGCGGGCGCACGACCGCTGCGACGATCCACACGTCGTTCGACTGGTGATCTGTCGGAGAACACGTGTCCGTGAGACCCGGTCCCGGGCGTGGCGTCAGGCGGTCCAGGCAGCCGGGTGCCGCCGCTGCCAGCGCAACCGGCGCTCGAGCTGCGCGCCGATCGCGAGCAGGACCCGCTCGCCTCCGGGGCGTCCGATCAGCTGCACGCCCATCGGCAGCCCACCACCGTCGGGGTGGTCGTCGTCGGTCACGCCGACCGGCAGGGTGATCGCGGGGAGCCCGGACACGTTCGCCATCGACGTCCACGGCGAGTAGGCGCACTGGCGGCGGAAGTCCTCGTCCGGGTCGTCGCCGTACCAGCCGAGGGGCCGCGGCGTCATCGCGAGGGTCGGCGTGAGCACCGCGTCGAACCGGTCGAACGCGCCGATGAGCGTCGTCGAGAAGGTGTCGAGCGTCGCCATCGCGTCGAGGACCTGCGTGCCGGACAGTGCCCGTCCGCGGGCCACGAGCCACGCCACGAGCGGGGTCAGCGACGACAGGTCGATGCCGGGCACCTGCGGCAGGCGCGCAGCCGAGCTCTCCCACGCCACCCGGAACGCGTCGGCGTACGGCACCCGGGGCATCCGGACGTCCTCGACGCCGTGCCCGACCTCGCCGAGCACCCGCACGGCGGTCTCCACGGCGGCCCGGGCCGCGGGGTCGACGACCACGTCGACGGTGTCGTCCCACGGCGAGCCGTCGAGCACCCCGACGACGAACCGGCCCTCGCCGCGGACGGCGGCCGCGGTGAACGGCCCCTCGCCGACGTCGGGGGTGACGAGCGCGTAGGGCGACGGCTCCGGCAGCCCGGTCGGCGCGACCAGCGCGTCGAGGAGCATGCCGGCGTCCGCGACGGACCGGGTGAGCGGCCCGGCCACGGACAGGCCGCCGACGCCGGAGCGGCCGGGCATCGACGGCACGCGGCCGCGGCTCGGCTTCAGCCCGACGAGCCCGGTCGCCGCGGCGGGGATCCGCACCGATCCTCCGCCGTCCGAACCGACCGCGGCGGGCACGAGTCCGGCCGCGACGGCGACGGCCGCACCGCTCGACGACCCGCCCGGCGCGCGCGTGGTGTCGTAGGGGTTCCGCGTCACGCCGAGCCGGGTCTCGGACGACGAGGACATGCCGAACTCCGGTGACGCGGTCTTGCCGAGACTGACGGTGCCGGCCGCGTCGAGCGCGGCGACGAGCGGGTGGTCGGCCGACGCGGGCCGCTCCGGCAGGCTCGCGGTGCCGTTCCGCGTGGGGACCCCGGCGCGGTCGTACAGGTCCTTGTCGGCGGACGGGAGGCCCCACAACGGTCTCGACGTCGGCACCAGGTGGCCGAGGCGATCGGCTCGGGCCCGGGCAGCGTCCGCGGTGACCGTCACGAAGGCGCCGAGTCCGGCGTCCAGACGTTCCACGCGGGACAGGTAGTGCTCGCTGACCTCGAGGGCGGTCGCCTCGCCCCGGCGGATCCAGTCCCAGATTTCCTGTGCGGAGAGGTGGTGGAGTTCGAACACGGTTCCGAGCCTAGGCGGCGGTGGCCCGTATCCTTCGACGGTGGACACCACTCTTCCCTCCGGCACGACGAAGCGACGGATCGAACTCCGGCTCGTCCGACCCCTGTTCGCCTGGTTCGCCCGGCCGACCGTCACCGTCGACGGGGTGGGACACCCGGCGCAGTGGGGCACCGGCACGTGGGCGGTGCCGGACGACGGCGACACGGTGATCGGCGTGTACCTGTTCAACCGAGCGTGGCGGTTCGGGGCGGCATCGGTGCCGGTCGGCGGCGCGACGGCGCTGGACTACCGGGGTGGGCTGCTGCCGGTCGGTGCGGGTCGGCTGGTGCCGCGGGGCTGAGGGTCTGGTCCCTACTCGAACATCTCGGCGAGGAGCGCGTGCGGGTCACCGTCGACCACGTGCGCCGATCGTCGCTCCGGCCAGTGCGTCGTGGCGTCGTCCGGCCAGCACGGCACGACGTGGAGGTGCAGGTGCGGCACGCTCTGACCGGCGTCCGCGCCCGATGCCTGCAGCACGACGGTCCCGGTCGCGCCGAGCGCCCCCTTCATCGCACGGGCGACACGCTGCGCCAGGGCCGTGGTGGCGGCGAGCGCCGTGGGTCCTGCACTGAGCAGGTCGGCGGTGTGCTCGACCGGCACGACCAGGGTGTGGCCGGGAGCGAGTGCCGAGTCGGGCAGGGGTGCGAAGGCGACGGCGTGCTCCTCACGTTCGACCCACGTCGCGGGTTCGTCACCGGCGATCACGGCACAGAAGACGCAGGAGTCCATCGGCCCAGTCTGCTGCACGTGGGGTGCCGCTCCCGCGTGGGACGATGGGCGCATGACCGCCACGCTCGTCGCCAAGGGCCTGTCCGGCGGGTACGCCGCTCGCACGCTGTTCGACTCCCTCGACCTGACGGTGGCGCCCGGTGACGTGATCGGGGTCGTCGGCGTGAACGGTGCCGGCAAGTCCACGCTGCTCCGGCTGCTGGCCGGGGTCGACGAGCCGCTGGCCGGCACGGTCTCCCTGGCCCCGACGGACGCGTTCGTGGGGTGGCTCCCCCAGGAGCACGAGCGCATCGCGGGCGAGACCGTCGCGGCGTACCTCGGGCGGCGGACCGGCTGCACCGAGGCGACCGTGACCATGGACGCAGCGGCGGCAGCGCTCGGGGACCCCGACGCCGGTGACGCAGCGGCCGACCGGTACTCGGTGGCGCTCGACCGCTGGCTCGCCGCGGGTGCCGCGGACCTGGAGGACCGGATCCCGGCGGTGCTCGCCGACCTCGGCCTCGAACCCGGCACCGGCGACTCCGGTGCCGAGGGCGTCGGCCCGGACTCCCTGATGACCGCGCTGTCCGGTGGGCAGGTCGCCCGCGTCGGGCTCGCCGCGCTGCTGCTCTCGCGGTTCGACATCGTCCTGCTCGACGAACCCACCAACGACCTCGACCTGGACGGCCTCGACCGGCTCGAGGCGTTCGTGCGCGGGCTGCGCGGCGGGGTGGTGCTCGTCAGCCACGACCGCGAGTTCCTGGCGCGCTCGGTGACCTCGGTGCTCGAGCTCGACCTGGCGCAGTCGTCGAACCGGCTGTTCGGCGGCGGGTACGACTCGTTCCTCGAGGAGCGCGAGATCGCCCGGCAGCACAAGCGGGACGCGTACGAGGAGTTCGCGTCGACGAAGGCCGACCTGGTCTCGCGGGCACGGACGCAACGCGAGTGGTCGAGCCAGGGTGTCCGGAACGCCATGAAGAAGAGCCCGGACAACGACAAGATCCGCCGCCGTGCCGCCTCGGAGTCGAGTGAGAAGCAGGCGCAGAAGGTCCGGCAGATGGAGTCCCGCATCGCCCGGCTCGACGAGGTCGAGGAGCCGCGCAAGGAGTGGCAGCTCGAGTTCACGATCGGCAGCGCACCCCGCTCGTCGGCCGTCGTGGCGACGCTGTCCGACGCCACGTTCACCCAGGGCGACTTCACACTCGGCCCGGTCTCGCTGCAGGTCGACGGCGGTGACCGCATCGGCATCACCGGTCCGAACGGCGCCGGCAAGTCCACGCTGCTGCGGGCGCTGCTCGGCAAGCAGACGCCGACGACGGGCACGGCCTCGCTCGGCTCGAGCGTGGCGGTCGGCGAGGTCGACCAGGCGCGTGCGGCGTTCACCGGTGACCAGCCACTGGCGGCGGCGTTCGAGGCGATCGTGCCCGAGTACACCACCGCCGAGGTCCGGACGCTGCTCGCGAAGTTCGGGCTGAAGGCGGACCACGTCGGCCGACCGGCCTCGGCGCTCTCCCCCGGCGAGCGCACCCGGGCCGGACTTGCGCTGCTGCAGGCCCGCGGGGTGAACGTGCTCGTGCTCGACGAACCGACCAACCACCTGGACCTCACTGCGATCGAACAGCTCGAGCAGGCGCTGGAGTCCTACGACGGGACCCTGCTGCTCGTCACGCACGACCGGCGCATGCTGGAGACCGTCCGACTCGACCGGCAGTGGCGGGTCGAGGGCGGCACCGTCACCGAACGCTGACGGATCGACCGAGGGGGACGCACCATGCGACGCAACACCTGGATCGCGACGACCGCCGGGGTGGTGGTGCTCGCCGTCGCCGCCGTCGTGGTCGGGGTGGCCGTCGGGTCGCCGGAACCGGAGCCGACCCGCGCGGCCCGGGCGACGACGACACCGACCCCGAGCGCCACGCCGGAACCGAAGCCGACGCTCGCGTCCGTCCCCACCCCACCGTCCGACGCGACCCTGGCTGCGCTGCCGTTGGCGTTCCACGACGCCGTCGTGCCGCAGTTGCTCGACGGCGGGGACGTCGAGCCCGAGGACACCTGGCAGATCGCGACCCCGCGCACACCGCTCGTCGCCCTGTACGCGAGCCCGTCGAGCCGCGCCCGGCCGGTGGCGGCCCTGTCCCACCTGGTGTCGACGATCAACCGGCCCGCGGCGACCGCGGTGTGGGGTCGCTCCCCCGGCCGGGACGGCGGGATGCTCCTGGTGTCGACTCCGTCCCGCAACCGCACCCCCGGTGACGGCGGCGACCCGGACGCGCCGAGTGCGACGTTCGCCTGGGCCCGGGCGGCCGACTTCACCGTGACGCGGACCGACCGGATGATCCGGGTCGACGTCGCCGCCAGCACGGTGTCCGTCGTCACCCGCAAGGGCACGGTCACCGCCACCGAGGCCGCCCGGCTCGGCACCCCGGAGGACCCCACTCCGACCGACACCGCCACCTACGTCGAGGCGGCGTACGTCGACACCCGCGTCGCGTACACGCAGGGCAACCCGATCATCCTGACCGGGGCGCACTCGTCCCGGATCCCGTCGTACGGCGGCAACGCCGCGCTGACCGCGCTGCACTACTACCCGGACCCGACCGGCAGCTCGCACGGCTGCGTCCGGATCTCGGCGGAGATGACCCGCACCCTGGCGGCGCTGCCCGTCGGCACCCCGATCCGGTTCAGCTGAGACCGGGTCAGTGGAAGGGGCAGCGGCCCCGGACCTCGCCGCCGGACGCCGGCTTCGTCGGCAGCCGCCGGCGGTCCACCTGCAGTCCGTCGTCGAGGATGGTCACCCGCGGGTCGCTCAACACCGAGACGGCAGCAGCGAGAGCCGCGATCGCGACCTTCTCGCCGGGGCACCGGTGCCCCGTGGCGACGTCGGCACCGCCGTGCGGGACGAAGGTCGTGATCGCCTCGTAGTCGTCCACCCCGAGGAAGCGCGACGGGTCGAAGTCGCCGGCGCGGTCCCACGAGTGCTCGTCGGTGTCGGTTCCGGTGATGTCGAGCACCACGCGGCCGCCGGCGGGCAGGTGCTCGCCGTCGAGCTCGACGTCGGTGGTGGCCCAGGCGGGCAGCATCGGCACGAACGGCGCGGTCCGCCGGATCTCCTGTGCGAAGGCGACGGCGAGCGCGCCGTCGACGCGCGGCCCGTCAGCGGTGTCGGCCGCCGCGCTCTCGGCGGCGATCCGTGCCCGCCACTCCGGCCGGTCGTGCAGCTCCTTCGCCGCGAACGCCACGAACCGGGCCACCGCGATGGCCGGCCGGATGCTGTTCTGCAGCTCGATACCGGCCAGCCGCGCCGGCAGCAGCGCCCCTGAGGCGTCCCGGTGCCACGCCCACTCGTGCAGGGCGGTGTGCGGCTCGGGGGTCAACCGGCCACCGCGCACGGCCTCGACCAGCCGCCGGGCGTGCCGGTCCGACCAGTGCCGGTTCAGGACGGCCTGCAGGTACTCCGGTGAGTACGGCACCCCGAAGCCGTCGACGACCTGCGCGAGCCGCGCCGCCCACCGGGTCTTCGCGGCCGGCGTTCCCGGCAGCCCGGCCCACCGCATGACCGCACGGCCGATCGCACCGACCGCAGCGTCGTACGCCGAACGGGTGCCGCCGGCGAGCCACGCGTCGCGTTCGGTCGCCCACTCCCGGGCCAGCAGGGGCGCGAGCCGCCGGACCTGCTCGTCCTCGTACGCGACGTCGACGAAGGTGGCCTTGCGGTGGTGGTGCTCCGCCCCGTCGAGGCTGTGCACCGACCCGACGCCGAACAGGGTCCGCTGCACGATCGCCGGCATCGCGCCGTGGCGTGCCGTGCGGTCGCCGTCGTAGAACAGCCCGACGCCCTCGGCGCCACGCACGAGCAGCGCCGGCCGTCCGAGCAGTCGGAAGCCCACGGCCCGCGCCCCCGGACGGGTCCGGCGCCACAGGTGGGCACCGAACCCGTAGCCGCGGGTCAGGAGCGAGAGGGAGTCGTCGAGCGCCATGCGGCCATGCTGCCGAGCGCCGCCCGATCAGGCTCTCGGGATCCGGACCAGTCCGAGCCGCGCCACGACCTCGGCACTCTCCTCTTCGGGAGTGCGGTCGGCGGCGATCGTCACGTGGGCCTCGTCGGGCTGCGGCGGCTCGAGCGTGGCGAGCTGCGACTGCAGCAGCGACGTCGGCATGAAGTGCCCGGAACGCTCGGACATCCGCTCCTCGATGAGCGCGCCGTCACCGGCCACGTGCACGAACACCACCCCGGGGGCCCGCAGCACGTCGCGGTACGAGCGCTTCAGGGCCGAGCAGGTCACCACGCCGTTCGTGCCGGCGTCCAGGTGTCCGCGGATCCAGCCGGCGACGACGTCGAGCCACGGCCAGCGGTCCTCGTCGGTGAGCGGGGTGCCGGCGTGCATCTTGTCGACGTTCGCCGGTGGGTGCATCGCGTCGCCCTCGGCGAACTCCCACCCGACCTGCTCCGCCACCATCGCGGCGACGGTCGACTTGCCGGACCCGGAGACCCCCATCACCACCAGGACACGGGCGTCCAGCCCGGTGTCGGCCGCGCCGGCAGCAGCGGCCGCACCGAGGTCTGCTGCGCCGCTCATCGGATGAACACCCCGGCGAGCAGGACCCCGAGCAGACCGAACACCGAGATGAGGCACTCGAGCACCGTCCACGTCTTGAACGTCTGCCCCACCGTGGTGCCGAGGTACCCCTTGACCAGCCAGAACCCGGCGTCGTTGACGTGCGACAGGAACACCGAGCCGGCTCCGATCGCGAGCACGAGCAGCGACGTCATCGGCGTCGACAGGTCGGCGGCGATCGGCGCCATGATGCCGGCGGCGGTCACGGTGGCGACCGTGGCCGACCCGGTCGCCACGCGGACCAGGGCCGAGACGACCCAGGCGACGAGCAGCACCGAGACGCCGGAGTCCTTGACGGCGTCGGCGATCACGCCACCGATCCCGGTGTCGATGAGCACCTGCTTGAACCCACCACCGGCACCGACGATGAGCAGCACCCCGGCGATCGGGGGCAGCGCGCTCTCGAGCGACTTCGACACCGCCGAGCGGTCCATCCCGCCGCCGATCGCGAAGAAGACCATCGCGTAGACGGCCGCGATGCCGATGGCGATCATCGGCGAACCGAGGAAGTCGAGCAGGCTCACCCACGAGCCGGCGGCGTCGGGGGCGGTGGCCTCACGGATCGCCCGGGCGAGCATGAGCACGACCGGCAGCAGGATGCCGATCAGGGCGACGGTGAACGACGGGCTGCGCGGCTCGCTGATGACGCGCGTGAAGTCGCTCTTGCCGTTGGGCAGGGACGCGGTGTCCTGCGTGGCGGGGCCGCGCCGGGCCTCCCGACCGGGGTGTGCCGGGTCGTCGGCGAAGGCGGCGGACCCGGAACCCGATCCGGAACCCGGGCCGGCGGTGGCGACCGCCCCGCGCGACCCGAACATATCGGGAACGGGGATGTCGACCCAGCGGGCCGCGAACCGGGCGAAGAGCGGCCCGGCCAGGATGATCACCGGGATCGCCAGCACGATGCCGAAGGCGAGCGTGGTGCCGAGGTTCGCGCCGACGGTGGAGATCGCGACGAGCGGGCCGGGGTGCGGCGGGACGAACGCGTGCATCGTCGACAGGCCGACCAGGGCGGGGACGGCGATCTTCATGATCGGCACCTCGCTCCGCTTGGCGACCAGCACGATGATGGGGATGAGCAGGACGAGGCCGACCTCGAAGAACATCGGCAGCCCGATGAGCGCCCCGATCAGGGCCATCGTCCACGGCAGCGCCGCCTTCGACGACTTCCGCACCAGGGTGTCCACGACACGGTCCGCTGCGCCCGAGTCGACGAGCATCTTGCCGAACATCGCCCCCAGCCCGACCAGGATGCCGACGCTCGTCATGGTCGCGCCGAAGCCGTCGCCGAAGCTCGTGACCGCCTTGTCCGGCGCGAGGCCTGCGCCGATCCCGACGCCGAGCGCGCCGATCGTGAGCGCGATGAACGGGTGCACCTTGAGCCAGGTGATGAGCGCGATGATCACCACGATGCCGACGAGCGCCGCGATGACCAGCTGCGGGATGGAACCGGACGGGTCGACCGTCTCGGTGGTGCCACCCGCGGCGAGCAGGTGGTCCGGGAGAGCGTGAGGCATCAGCGCCCCTTCCTGGAGTCGCTGCTGCGCGGCTCCGTCGCCTTCGTGTCGAGGGTGGACTGGCGCGACGAACGCCGACCCTCAATAATCTGATTAATCAGACTATACGACGTCGTCCCGCGCGCCAACCGCCCGTCCCCGGAGTCTGCCGCTTCGATGGGACCGGCGTCACGGCGACCGCGTGACCCGTACTGCACGGAGGAAACGATGCCCACCGCACGCGGACTGCACGCCCACGTGCTCGACGCCCTGGGCCAGCGGATCGTCGACGGCGACCTGGCCACGGGTGCCGTCGTCCGACCCGAACTGGTGGCCGACGAGTTCGGGGTGTCCCGCTCGGTCGTCCGCGAGGCCCTGCGCGTCCTGCAGTCCCTCGGCCTGGTCGAGCCCCGGCAGCGGGTCGGCACGCTCGTGCGCGACATCACCGCGTGGGAGTTGCTCGCCCCCACCGTGATCCGGTGGCGCGGCGGATCACCGGCGTACTTCGTGCAGCAGCGGGAACTCGTCGAACTCCGACTCGGCGTCGAACCGGTCGCGGCGTCCCTGACTGCCGGCTCCGAGGGCGCGGACGCCGTGCTCGCAGCCGCCGAGGACATGCTCGACGCCTGCGGACGCGAGGACAGCCGCGCCTACCTGGAGGCCGACGTCCGGTTCCACCGTGCCCTGCTCACCGGGTCGGGGAACGCCGTGTTCGCGCACTTCGCCGGCACGGTCGAGGCCCTCCTGCGCACCCGCACGTCGGAGTCGCGCGACCCCATCACGGGCTGGACGCGCGAGGCGGCGCTCCGGCACGAGGCCGTCGGGCGCGCAGCGGTCGACGGTGACGCGGACGCAGCGGCGGCGGCGGCCACCGCGCTGCTCCGCGTGACGCGCGACGAGTTCATCACCGAGGCCCCGGCGGGCTGACGCGACCGGACGACGGCCTGGAGGCGCGTGCCGGGGCCGTTACGGGCCTCCCGTCCGCCCTGCCCACGTTCCCGTGCGTGACACGCGTCGACCGCGTCGGTCCTGTCAGCGTCGTCGCGCGAACAGCCGCGGGCCGCGCAGGCGCAGCCGCATCGTCACCGTGCCGAGCCAGCGGTCGTACTTGTAGCCGACCTTGCCCATCCGGCCCACTTCCTCGAAGCCGAGCCGCTCGTGCAGTCGGATCGACGCCTCGGCCTGGCGGTCCGCGATGACCGCGACGACCTCGCGCACGCCGGCCGAACGGCACTCGTCGAGCAGCGCCTCCATCAGCGCTCGTCCCAGCCCCTTGCCGCCGGACGCGGCACCGAGGTAGATCGAGTCCTCGACCACGTGGTTCGAGCGGTCCCGCGGGTTCCACGCGTCGACCAGGGCGTACCCGAGGATCTGCCCGGCAGGGTTCTCCGCCACCAGGAACGGCAGGCGGCGCTTCCGGATGTCGTCGTAGCGCTTCTTCCACGCGGCGTACGTGAACGCCGTCGGGTCGAAGGTCACCGACGAGTTGCGGACGTAGTGCGTGTGGATCTCGCGCACGTGCGGCAGGTCCCCCACCTCGGCCGCACGGATGCGGTACTCGAAGGCCGTCTCGGTCGCCGCCGGGGCACGCAGGTGTCGCGGCAGGACCCGCCGTCGCTGGTATTCCTCCTCGAGCACGTGCCGAGCCTACTGAGCGGGCAGCGTCCAGTCGACGGGCGGAGCGCCCTGCGACTCGAGGAGCGCGTTCACCTGCGAGAACGGGCGACTGCCGAAGAACCCGCGCGACGCGCTCAGCGGGCTCGGGTGGGCCGACGCGACGATCGGGGTGTCGCCGAGGAGCGGTCGCACCGAACCGGCCTGGGCGCCCCAGAGCACGGCGACGAGCGGGGTGCCACGGGCGACCAGGGCGCGGACGGCCTGGTCGGTCACCGCCTCCCAGCCCTTGCCGCGGTGGCTGCCGGCCTCGCCCGCCTGCACGGTGAGCACCCGGTTGAGCAGCAGGACGCCCTGGTCGGACCACGCACGCAGGTCGCCGTGCGGCGGGGGCGTCACCCCGAGGTCGTCGGCGAGCTCGCGGTAGATGTTCGCCAGGCTCCGCGGCACCGGGCGGACGGCCGGGTCGACCGCGAACGACAGGCCGATCGGGTGGCCGGGCGTCGGGTACGGGTCCTGCCCGACGACCAGCACCTTGACGGCGTCGAACGGGGTCGTGAACGCGCGCAGCACGTCACCGCCGGCGGGCAGGTAGTGGCGGCCGGCCGCGGTCTCGTCGCGGAGCCACGCGCCGATCCGGTGCACGTCGGGTTCGACGGGTGCGAGCGCCGACGACCAGCCGGGGTCGACCAGGTCGGCGAGCGGCCGCGGTTCCACGTCGGCTACGCGCCCATGGTGGCGACGGCCACCGACTCCTCGCCGGCCATCACACGCCAGACGCTGCCGGTCCCGCGGACCTCGAGCGCGCCCTCTCCGACGACGAGCGTGGTGTCCTCGTCGATCGCGAGTCCGGCGGTGACGAACTCGGCCTCGGCGCTGGCGATGAGCCGCGCGAGCGTGCCGGCCTGCACCGCGTGCACGTCGATGGTCAGGTCGACCAGGCCGAGTCCCTCGCGGAGCTCGACCTCGTCCAGCCCCTCGGACGCCGCTTCGGGGCAGATCTCGACGCCGCCGATGCGCCAGCCGCCCACCAGGGCACGGTCGGCGGCGATCATCGCACCGGCCGAGTAGCCGAGGTAGGGCAGACCGTCGGAGACGAGCAGCCGGAGCTGGTCGACGAGCGGGGCGATCGCCGCCAGGTAGTCGGGGGTGACACCGCCACCGACGACCAGGGCGTCGACGTCGCTCAGGACGGTGGTGTCGAAGACCTGACCGGCTGCGACCTCGGTGACGAGCACCTCGGCCGTGCGCGGGCCGCCGAGGACCTCGGCGATGTCGGCGGTCGACGACGGGCTGCCGCCGTCCGGGGCCGCCACGGAGAGCAGGGCGATGCGCGGGGTGCTCCGGCCGACCGCTGCCGAACGGGCGGTGGCCTCGGCGAGGAACGGGGCTGCGGCGTCCGAGGCGGCGAACAGACCGCCGCCGACCAGGTGGATGCTCACGACTCGGCCGTCACGGGGGCGAGGGCGCTCCACGGGAACGTGATCCAGCCGTCGACCCGGCGCCACACGTGGTCGGGCTCGAGCACGGTACCGGGCTTCGAGTACAGGCAGGCGCTCCGGACGTCGGCACCGGCGTTCCGGATGATGTCCACCACCAGGCGCAGGGTGCGGCCGGAGTCGGACACGTCGTCGACGACGAGGACCCGCTTGCCCGCCAGGCTCGGGGCGTCGAGGGCGGGGGCGAGCACGACCGGTTCCTCCAGCCGCTGCTCGACGTCGGTGTAGAACTCGACGTTGATCGAGCCGCACTCCTTCGTGCCGAGCGCGTAGGCCACGGCACCGGCGATGATCAGTCCGCCACGGGCGACGGCGACGACGACCTCGGGCTCGAAGCCGCTGGACAGGACGTCCTTGGCGAGCAGGCGCGCGGCGTCACCGAACTCCAGCCAGCCGAGTACCTCGGGCCCGCTCGTCACGGTCACGGTGGACGGAGCCGCGGGCTCGGGTTCGCTGCTGATCGGCATCCGACCACGGTACCGGCAGGGAGCCCGCGCCCGCGACCCGCGCCCGCCGCCCGGGCGCTGCGCGGGTCCGGGCACGGTCCGGGCGCGGTCCGCTCAGCGGGGCGTCAGCGGGCCGCGCGCCAGCTTGTGCTGCGCCGACTGCGCCACCGGCCGGATCGTCACGAGGTCGAGGTTCACGTGGGCCGGCAGCTCCACCGCGTGCACGATCGCCTCGGCGACGTCGTCGGCCACGAGCGGCTCCGGCACGTCGTCGTACACCGCGGCCGCCTTCTGCTCGTCGCCGCGGAACCGGGTGAGCGCGAACTCGTCGGTCTTCACCATGCCGGGCGCGATCTCGACGACGCGGATCGGCTCCCCGTTCAGCTCGAGCCGGAGTGCGCCGACCAGGGCGTGCTCGGCGAACTTCGCGGCGTTGTAGCCGCCACCGTTCTCGTACGCGACGAACCCGGCGGTGCTGGTCACCGTGACGATGTCCGCTCCCCCGGACGCGCGAGCCCGGTCGCGCAGGTGCGGCAGCAGCGCGGAGACGACACGCTTCGTGCCGATCACGTTGACCTCGAACATGGCGCGCCAGTCGTCGACGTCGGACTCCTCGACGCTCGCCGAACCGAAGGCCCCACCGGCGTTGTTCACGAGCACGTCGGCGCCGCCGAGGTCCGCGACCCGCGCGGCGAGCGCCGCCACGTCGTCGGCGTCCGTGATGTCGGCGACCAGGGTGTCCGCCCCGGTCTCCGCGGCGAGCGCCTCGAGCTTCGCGGCGCGGCGGGCCACGGCGAGCACGTCCCAGCCCCGCGACCGGAACAGCCGGACGGTGGCCGCCCCGATGCCCGAGCTCGCTCCGGTGACGACTGCGCGCCGTGCTGCCATGTGATCTGCCTCCTGCGTCGGTGACCGGGTCGCGTGGTGGCCCGGTCCCTCCACCGTACCGAGCGGGACGGTTCCGGCACCGTACCGGGCCGTCCAGATCACGATCCGGTAACGTGACCGGCGATGACGACGGATGCCGCCCCTCCCGCCCCCTCGGCCCCGGCGACGCAGCTCGAGCCCGGTCGAGCCCCGCGCCGTATCCCGATGTGGGACACCGCGCGGTTCGTCGCGGTCACGCTCGTGGTCATCGGCCACGCGATCCAGCGGCAGACGCCGGCGAGCGAGCACGCCCTGGCGCTCTACACGTTCATCTACGCGTTCCACATGCCCGCGTTCGGCGTGATCAGCGGCTACTTCTCGTCGGCCGACACCCCGACGGCGAAGCGGATGCGCCGGACGATCACGGACATCGTCGTGCCGTACATCATCATGCAGACGATCTGGACCGTGGTGCAGGGCATCGTCGAGGGTGGCAAGGACTTCAACCCGACGAAGCCGACGTGGACCCTGTGGTTCCTGCTGGCCCTGGGCATCTTCAAGCTGATCCTGCCGTACCTGGCGCAGCTGCGGTGGCCGTTGTTCTGGGCGGTCGTGTTCAGCATCGGCGTCGGCTACTTCGACAACGTCGACTCGACGCTCTCGCTGTCCCGCGCGATCAGCCTGCTGCCGTTCTTCCTGCTCGGCTGGCAGGTCAAGCAGTGGGGCGTCTTCGACCGCTGGTACGAGGCGTCCCGTCGCGCAGTCGTCCGGGTGCGGATCGCCGCCGTCGTGGTGTTCGCCGCGTGGGCGGTGTCCTGCGCGGTCTGGATCCCGCAGTTCAAGGAGTTCGACCTGCACCACTGGTTCTTCTACGACGACTCCTACTCGGGGCTCGGCGAGGACGCCTGGTGGGCGGGTGCGGTGCGCTTCGGCCTGATGCTGCTCGCGACCCTGCTGACGGCGTCGTTCCTGGTGCTCATCCCCCGTCGGAACATCTGGATCACCCAGTTCGGCGCGGCGACGATGTACGTCTACCTGCTCCACACGTTCGTGCTCTACCCGATCCGGGAGTCCGGTGTCCTGGCCGGCGAGCACTCGGCCTGGCCGTTCGTGCTCCTCATGGTCGTGATCGCGTGTGTCGTCAGTCTGTTCCTGGCGCAGCCCTTCGTGCGGCGCGGGATGCGGTGGCTGCTCGAGCCGAAGGTCGACTGGCTGTTCCGCCGCGACGCGTGACATCTCCGCGCAAGCAGTCGTCCCCGCTGCGCTCAGTCGGCAGCGCGCGACGTCGCGGCAGGCCGCGACCGATCCCCGTGGTCGCCGCCGTCAGCCCCGGGCACCATCCTGGCCTGGAGGCGCGGGGCGGGCCCGGCGGCTGCGTTACGTCCCGAGGCGGGTGCGGTGGTGCGGGCCCGGCCGCCTGCGTACCGTGACACCCGACGCACAGCAACGCCGAGCCTCCAGGCCGAGCGCAAGGCGACCCGACGACCAGCCGCACCGGACAGGAGCACCAAGATGACCGAGCACGACGCCGCCGCCTGGCAGTTCGAGACCGCCCAGGTCCACGCCGGCGCACAGCCGGACCCGACCACGGGCGCCCGAGCGACGCCCATCTACAAGACGACCTCGTACGTCTTCGCGAACTCGGACGAAGCGCGCGACCTGTTCGCGCTCGCGAAGCCGGGCAACATCTACTCCCGGATCATGAACCCGACGAACGACGTGGTCGAGCAGCGGATCGCCGCGCTCGAGGGCGGTTCCGGGGCCCTGCTCGTCGCGTCCGGCCAGGCTGCCGAGACCTACGCGGTGCTGAACATCGCCGGTGCGGGCGACCACATCGTGTCGTCGTCGTCGATCTACGGCGGCACGTACAACTTGTTCAAGTACACGCTGGCGAAGCTCGGCATCGAGACGACGTTCGTCGAGGACCAGGACGACCTCGAGGAGTGGCGCCGCGCCGTCCGACCGAACACGAAGCTGTTCTTCGCCGAGACCATCGGCAACCCGAAGATCAACGTCCTCGACATCACGGGCGTCAGCGACGTCGCCCACGAGTCCGGCGTCCCGCTGATCGTCGACAACACGATCGCGACGCCGTACCTGATCCGTCCGTTCGAGCACGGCGCCGACATCGTCGTGCACTCGGCCACGAAGTTCCTCGGCGGCCACGGCACGGTCATCGGCGGGATCATCGTCGACGGCGGGAAGTTCGCCTGGTCCGAGCACACCGACCGGTTCCCGGAGTTCAACACGCCCGACCCGTCGTACCACGGTGCGGTCTTCGCCGAGGCCGTCGGCAACGAGCTCGCCTACATCGTGAAGGCCCGGGTGCAGCTGCTCCGCGACCTCGGTGCGTCGAACTCGGCGGACACGGCGTTCGCGCTGCTGCAGGGCATCGAGACCCTGTCGCTCCGCATCGAGCGGCACGTGTCCAACGCGCAGGAGATCGCGGAGTGGCTCGACCAGCACCCCGACGTCGCCACCGTCGCCTACGCCGGACTGCCGACGTCGCCCTGGTACGCCGCCGCGAACCGGTACGCGCCGAAGGGCGTCGGCGCCGTGCTGTCGTTCGAGCTCAAGGGCGGGGTCACCGCGGGCAAGGCGTTCGTCGACAACCTGCAGCTGTTCTCGCACCTGGCGAACATCGGCGACGTCCGCTCGCTCGTCATCCACCCGGCGTCGACCACGCACTCGCAGCTCACCCCCGAGCAGCAGCTCACCACCGGGGTCACCCCCGGCCTGGTCCGCCTGTCGGTCGGCATCGAGAACATCGCCGACCTGAAGGCCGACCTCGAGGCCGGGCTCGCCGCGGCCCGGGCGACCGCGCAGGAGAGCCAGCGCGCGTAGGGGTGGTACGCCGCCGGCTGCGTGCTCGCCTGCCCGATGCGCCCGCATGTTGCGACGTCCCACGTGTCGATCGACGCGTGGGACGTCGTTCGTTGCACACGCATCCGGTACGTGCGCACGGTGCGACGATCCACGAGTCGAACGACGCGCACGATGTCGGAACATGCGCACGCACGGAACGGCGAGCGCGGCCCGGAGCCCGGCCACGCGCCGGGCGTGACGTAACACGGCGGCGGCGAGCCGCGCCTCCCGGCAGACTGGACGCACGATGGACTGGCAGACGACCCCCGAGGACTCCGTGCCGTCCACCCTGGTGCCCGGCACCGAGCTCGGCACCCTCGGCAAGCCGCCCGTGACCGGTGCCTGGCGTCCCGGGGACCACCCGGGTGCACGCCACTTCGAGTCGCTCGGCGAGCAGTGGGTGCGCGGCGGCCGCCTGCCGTCCGTGCGCGTCGCGTACGAGACGTGGGGCACGCTCAACGCCGCTCGCGACAACGCGGTGCTCGTCCTGCACGCGCTGACCGGGGACTCACACGTCGCGGGCGCTCCCGGCCCGGGCCACCGCACCGCCGGGTGGTGGGGCGACGTCGTCGGACCCGGCCGGGCGATCGACACCGACCGGTGGTTCGTGATCGCGCCGAACATGCTCGGCGGCTGCCAGGGCACCACCGGACCGTCGTCGGTGTCACCGACGGGCGCGGAGTGGGGCTCGACGTTCCCCTTCGTGACGGTGCGCGACCAGGTCGAGGTGCAGGCGCAGCTCGCCGACCGGCTCGGCATCGAGACCTTCGCGGCGGTCGTCGGCGGGTCGATGGGCGGCATGCACGCACTCGAGTTCGCGGTCTCGCACCCCGCGCGCGTGCAGCGGCTGGCGGTCCTCGCGTCCACGGCGCAGACCACCGCCGACCAGATCGCCGCGAACTCGCTGCAGCGTGCCGCGATCCAGATGGACCCGGCCTTCGCCGGCGGCGACTACTACGAGGCCGACGCCGGCGAGGGCCCGCACCGCGGACTGTCGCTGGCCCGACGGATGGCGCTGATGACGTACCGGGCCTCCGACGAGCTGAACAGCCGTTTTGCGCGGTCCTGGCAGAGCGATGTCTCCCCGCTCGGCGACGACGGCCGGTTCTCGGTGGAGAGCTACCTCGACTTCCACGGCAACAAGTTCACCCGGCGGTTCGACGCCTCGAGCTACGTGACACTGACGTACGCGATGGACTCGCACGACGTCGGTGCCGGGCGCGGCGGGGTGTCGGCGGCCCTCGGGCTCGTGACCGCGCGGACCCTGGTCGTGGGGATCTCGAGCGACCGACTGTTCCCCATCGAGGACCAGCACCGGATCGCTGCGGGCGTGCCGGACGGGCTCGACGGCGACACCGCGGCGGTGATCGAGAGCGAGTTCGGACACGACGGGTTCCTCATCGAGCACGAGCAGGTCGGAGCGCACCTGCGGCGGTTGCTCGAGTCTTGACCGGGGCCTGCCGCCACCTACGGCGCGCCGGAGGCCCCCCAACGGGTGCCGCGCGTGGAATGATGGCGTGGAGCGCGGCACTGACCGACGCTCGGTTTCCCGCACCACCCAGATCGTCACCAACCAGGACATCGATGGACTTCATCGCACAGGAACGCGACCGCTTGCTGCGGTCGGCGACCCGTGTCGTGGGCATCGTCTGCGCGCTCGTCAGCGTCGTGGGCATCGTCTCCGCCGCCGCCGTGCCAGCGCTGTCCCTGACCGGAGCACTCCTCTGCATCGCCGCGATGATCACCGCCCTCGTGTGCTTCGGCCGCGGCGGGGAAGTGTGGTGGACCGCCGCCATCGTCGTCGCCGGGCTCGCCACGATGGTGCTGCTCTTCACCGGCGTCGACGACTCGGCGCGGCCCCTCGTCGCCAGCGCCGTGATGCCCCTGGCCGCCGGCGGACTCTCGGCACCGCTGATGGCGCAGCGCGGGCACCCGGTCGGTCTCGGCATCACCATCGCCGGGGGCGGCGCCGTGGTGGTGCTCATGGTCTGGGGATCGGGCTCACTCCTGTCGACCCCGGTCAGCGGCGCACTGCTCGGGTGGGTTCTGATGGCCGTCGTGGCGATCTGGATCTCGCGCAGCATCCCCCGCGTCGCCCGCCGCATCTACAGCATCGGCACCGCCCACCGTGCCGAACGGCAGGCCAGCGAGACAGAGGCGCAGCGCCGCCAGGGTGCCCGCCTGCTGCACGACACCGTGCTCGCGACCCTGACGCTGCTGGCACACTCCGGCGTCGGCGTCTCCGAGCAGGCGATGCGTGAGCAGGCCGCCGAGGACGCCCGACTGCTGCGGCACCTGCGCCTCGGCGCGACCCCGCAGCCCTCGCAGTCCGGTGACTACTCGCTCACCCGTGAAGAAGAGTCGCCGCTCGGGCAGACCCTCGAGTCCGTCAAGCAGCGCTTCGGCCGGATGGGGCTCGAGGTCAGCTGGCACGGCACCGGCCAGGTCCTGCTGCCGACGAACGTGCTCGACGCGTTCCTGCTCGCGCTCGGTGAGTGCCTCGAGAACGTCCGCCGCCACGCCGGCGTCGGCGAGGCGCACGTCACGATCGTCCACGACAACGAGGTCGTCCGTGCGATGGTCACCGACTCCGGCGTCGGCTTCGACCTCACCACCGTCAGCGCCGAGCGACTCGGTTTCAAGGAGAGCGTCGTGAACCGTCTGCGCGAGGTCGGCGGCGACGCGAAGCTCTTCTCCGCGCCGGGCTCCGGCACCACCGTCGTCCTGGAGGCACCGCGATGACCCGGGTCCCCGAGGACACCATCGGCCGCAGCCTGCCCGGCGAGACCACTCCGCCCGCACCCCGCACCCGCCGCGAGGCGCGGGAGCGCTACCGTACGAGCGAACGCCGCCAGGCCAGGGGGCTCCCCTCGACGTCCACCGGCGCCCGGTCCCTGCGTCAGGCCGCGAAGCCCGGCGCCTCGCTCGGTGCCGGCTACCTCGGCCTCGGCGCGGCGGTGCTCACCGCGATCGAGGCCGCCGCCGGCATCGCCTTCTTCCTGGTGCGCTGGAACGAGTACTCCGACCCGTGGCTGCCCGCCGTCGCCTGGGCGCTCTACGTCGTCGCGGCCGTCGGGGTCGGGCTCAGCGTCCTGACCTACGGCGAACGGCTGACGGGGCTGGCCTTCGCGTTGATCTGCGTGGTGCTGGCCTGCGTGGTCACGCTCGACTTCATCGGCATCTGGCCCGAGCACGACATCGCGCACACCGCGACGGCCTCGATGGCCGCGGGCTTCGCCCTGTTGCCGATCGCCACGCTCCGGCCCGCCCGCGAGGTCGCCGCCGCCATCGGCGTGCTCGGCATCGCGTTCATCGTGATGGCCGTCGCGTCGACGCCGATCACGCACGACACCATGCCCGGGATCGTGTCCCTGCTGTCGCTCGTCGTCGTGCCACCGGCACTCGCGCTGTACGTCGTGCAGCGGTTCCGCCAGCTCGTGCAGCGCGAACTCGACCGGGTGCTCGTGCAGAGCAACGTGCAGGCGCCGCAGTTCGCCGTCGGCATGCTCGCCTCGGACGAACTCGCCCGGCTCGACCTGGCCGCCGAGAAGCTGCTCGACGCCGTCGCGAACGGTACCGATCCGCTGCCGCTGTCCGACGCCTCGAGCTCCGTCGCCGCGTCGCTCGCGACCGAGCTCCGACTGCACCTGATCGAGGGCCGCCGCGAGACCTGGCTCTACCACGCCATCACCGAGTCCGACCACCTCGGGCGTTCGGTGAGCGTCGCCGACCCGACCGCCCTGGCCGGGCACCTCTCCCCGACGCAGCGCGACGGGTTGCTGCAGGCGATCTGGCAGATGGTCGGCGACGGCCGCACCGCGCAGCCCGGCATGCCCGTCGTCTCCGTCACGCTCGGCCCGATCGGCTCCGACGGGCACCCGGTCAGCGACGACACCATGGACGTGCCCGTCGTCATCGAGTCTCGCGGGGTGCCCCGGCGCAGCCTCGGCCCGACGGCCTGGAGCGCCCTGCAGCGCATCGGCCCGTACACCGAGACCGTCCGGGACGGCACGCTGCACATCGTCGCGCACTGCGTCGTGAACCGACATCCGTCGATGTAGCCGCCGGACACCCGCACGCCTCACCGACTTCCGGCCCGCATCCTCCTAGGATCGGCCGTGCAATCCGCACCGAGAAAGGACGCCAGCATGGCGACTCCAGAGGAACCGATCCGACTCGCACTGGTCGACGACCACAGGATGCTCCTCGGCGCGCTCACGGAGTGGATCCGGAACGCCGCCGACGACATCACCCTGGTGGCCGCCGTCACGACCTGGCCCGAGCTCCTGACGAGCCCGGCGTTCCCGGTCGACGTGGTGCTGCTGGACCTGGACCTCAAGGACTCCATCCCGGTGTCGCTGAAGATCTCGACGCTCAAGACCGCGGGCGTCAAGACCGTCGTGATGAGCACGTACTCGGAGCCGAACGTCGTGCGCGAGGCCCTCGGCGCCGGCGCCCTCGGGTACCTCGTCAAGAGCGAGGACGCCGACATGATCGTCGAGGCGATCCGCTCCGCCCAGCGCGGCGAGCAGTACGTCTCGGCCGAACTCGACCTCGCCATCAACAGCGGTGACGTCGGCGGTGTCCCGAAGCTCAGCGCCCAGGAACGTCGCGTGATGGCCCTCTACGGCGGTGGCGAGCCCGTCAAGAGCGTCGCCTACCAGCTCGGCATCTCCGAGGAGACCGCGAAGAGCTACCTCAAGCGCATCCGCGAGAAGTACCGCGTCGCCGGCTTCGACGTGGGCACGAAGGTGGCGCTCCGGAAGCGTGCGATCACCGACGGCATCATCGTGCAGGACGGCAGCCCCCTGGGTCTGTAGCGCCGCGCGCACGCTGTGCTTCGTGCTGCGCTTCGTGAGCACAGATGGTCGGGTCCCGTCACGGGACCCGACCATTTCTGCTCACCATGGACGGTCTCCCGCACCCACCGGACGGACGGGAGGCCCGTGGCGGCGTCGCCACGGGCCTCCCGTCCGGTGGGGGCGTCGCGCACCCCGCGGGTCAGGCCGTCGGGACCGGTGCGGTGATCGGGCCGGTCGACGGCGACGAGGAGCGCAGCGACGCGCGACGGGCGCTCCGCCGCTCGACCGCGTAGCTCACCATCGTCACCAGCACACCGAGCAGCGCGAGGCCGATGCCGAGCCAGCCCGGTGCGAGGAACCCGAAGCCGGCCGCGATGACGGCGCCGCCGAGGGCCGCACCGATCGAGTTGCCGATGTTGAACGCCGAGTGGTTCAGCGCCGCCGCGATCGTCCGAGCGTCGCCCGCGACGTCCATCAAGCGCGACTGCACCGCCGGCGGGATCGCCGACGAGGTCGCCCCGAGCAGGAACGCGCCGAGCAGCATGCCCCAGAGCCACTGGGCCGTGAGGACGGTGAGGAGCAGCGCCCCGATCAGCGCGAACATGCCGACGTAGATGGTGCGCTTCACGCTGTGGTCGGCCAGGTGTCCGCCGAGCACACCGCCGACGACCATGCCGATGCCCACGACGACGAGCACGATCGGCACGAACGACTCCGGCATGCCGGTGACGTTCTGCACGAGCGGCGAGATGTACGAGTACACCGCGAAGAACCCACCGAACCCGACGGCGCCGAGGCCCATCACGATCCACACCTGCGGCACGCGGAACGCCCGGAGCTCACGGCCGATCGTGGCGTGCTCGTCGCGGGCGCTCTTCGGCACGAAGGCCGCGACGGCCAGGAACGTCAGGGCGAACAGCGCGGCGACGACGCCGTAGGCGACCCGCCAACCGGCCACCTGCCCGACCCAGGTGATCGCCGGGACCCCGACGACGTTCGCGACCGACAGGCCGAGCAGCACCATCGCGATGCCCTTGCCGCGCTTGCCCGGGCCCATCATGTCGCCGGCGACGATCGACGCGATGCCGAAGTAGGCGCCGTGCGGCAGACCCGCGACGAAGCGGGCGACGAGCACCAGGCCGAACGAGGGCAGCAGCGCGCTCGCGATCGTCGCGACGACGAACCCGACGAGCAGCACGAGGATCAGGCCCTTGCGCGGAAAACGAGCGGACATCGCCGCGATGGTCGGCGCACCGACGACGACCCCGAGGGCGTACGCGCTGACGAGCCAGCCGGCGTGCGCGATCCCGGCGTCGGGGTCGATGCCGTACTGCTCGGGGAGCAAGGCCTGCGCGATGTTCGGCAGCAGCCCCATCGCGACGAACTCGGTCGAGCCGATGGCGAACCCGCCGAGGGCGAGCGAGATGAGCGCGAGGGTGCGACGCGCAGGCGTGAGCTGTGACATGGGGCCTGTTCTCGTGACGGGAGGGTCTGGGCGGCCGTCACAGCGGGACTGCCGTTCGGGCAGCGCGGTCACGGCGGGGAGTGCCGGTCCGGGTTCAGCGGCGAACGGGACTGGCCGGGCGGTGTCGATCACTCGGCCTTCGCAGTGTAGACCGCTCCAAAGCCCCAACGGAAGTCGGTCAGCGCCCGGTGGTCACCACGCTGCGCACGCCGGAGCGGTCGGCGGGTCGGCGGCTCGGCGGCTCGGCGCGATTCTCGGCCCGGCGGACACTTCACGCGGTCTGCGACACGTGAAGTGCCCGTCAGCGCGACACTCGGGTCAGACCCAGCGGCAAGCCCCTGCCGCGAGCACGATCATCGGCCCGCCAGCGCGTCAGGTCAGGCCGCCTGACGCGCCGCGTGGGCCGGACGTGCGGGAGCGACTGCGGGCTCGGGCAGCTCGTCGCGGTGCACCCATCCGGTGCCGCACTCCGCGCAGGTCGCCCAGGCGCTGTCGCCGTGTTCGTCCGTGTCGATGACGACCGTTCGCAGGTCGCAGTCGGGGCACCAGCCGTCGTGCATCATCACGCGCTCCTCATCATCGTCTCGGGGCCACCGTAGGTGGCTCGATGCAGACCATGAGACACCCGACCACCGACATCCGAGGGAGGGCTCCGGCGTGTCGTCCGCGGCGAGGATGCAGGATGACGACGTGCCCACCGCCACGACTGTCCTGGCCTCCTGCGCCGCCGGCGCGCCCGCGAACTGCGAGGACGTCACCGACCCGGTCGGGATCGTCATCGTCGTGGTGTTCGCGGTCGCCGGCCTCGTCCTGCTGACGGTCGCCGCGGTCTTCGGCACCGACCCTCGTCGCCGGAGGCGTCCGCGTCGGCGCCGCTGACCGCTACTCGCCGAGCGCGGCCTCGAGCCGTTCGAGCTTGCCGTCGATCTCGCCGGTGTGTCCGGGGCGGATGTCGGCCTTGAGCACGAGCGACACCCGCGTGCCGTACTCGCCGACGACCTCGGTCGCGCGCTTGACGACGCCCATGACCTCGTCCCACTCCCCCTCGATCTCGGTGAACATCGACGAGGTCCGGTTCGGCAGCCCGCTCTCGCGCACCACGCGGACAGCGGCCGCGACGGCGTCGTGCACGGACCCGTCGGACGTTGCAGCGGGACCACCGGACGGAGCGACGGAGAAGGCGACGATCATGCGTCCATCCTGCCCGGCTCGGGCTGGTCGCGCACGGACGGCGACGAGCGCGCCGACACCCGTCCGGGCCCTGCAGCCCGCCCCATCCGCACCAGCACGACCACGCTCCAGACCAGGATCGCAACCTCGAGCAGGTTCCGCAGCGTCAGCACGACGAGGATCCACGGCTGCACGGTGAGCAACTGGTCGTAGTAGCCCGGGTAGACCAGCTGCGTGAGCAGGGCCATCGGCAGCGCGAGCACCGCGATCGGCACGAACCGACGCGCACTCGGGGTGCCCGCCGCGAGCCCCCACACGATCGGCACCGCGAACCAGCCGATGTACTGCGGTGACCCCACCTTGTTCGTCGCGATGAGCGCCGCCACGAACAGCAGCGCGAGCACCGGCGCGAGTTCGGCCCGACGGGCACCCCGGCGTGCGCCCCAGAGCGCGAGCACGACCCCGGCCACCACGACGACGGCCATCAGCGGCGTCGACACCGCGGCGGCTGCGGACGTGCCGGCACCGGACACCTCGAACGTCAGGATCTCCTGGTCGTAGAACACCGCCGCTCCGGGGACGCCGAAGGCTGCGGCCCACATGAAGGGCGTCGCGAGCGGTGACTCGATCTGCAGTGCACGGCCGGTCTGCTCACCGACGAAGGACAGCAGGTACGGCACCCCGCCCCAGAGCACGTCCACGAGCACGATCAGGGCGGTCAGCACCAGCGCCCCGGCGAGCACACCGCGGCGGTGTCCGGGGCGCTGGAGCAGCAGCACCGCGACGAGCGCCGCAGGCCAGACCTTCGTCCACGCGCCTGCCGTGAAGAGTGCCGAGGCGACTGCCGGCCTCGAGGCCACGAACGCCACGCCCACCAGCGCGAACACCGTCGCGACGGTGTCGATCCGACCGAGCGCGATCGGTCCGAGCGCGAGGAGGAACAGCAGCCACCACCAGACGATCCGCACGCCGTGCACGCCGAAGCGGTCGGACGACCCCACACGAGCCCGGAACCGCCACAGGAACGCGCACGCCACGGCGTCGAGCAGCACCATCAGCAGCAGCCAGCCGGTGCCGATGGACGCGACTCCCCCGAGCGCCGCGGCCGCCATCGGCACGATCGCCAGGATCGGGTACACCCACGCGCCGTCGATACCGACCCAGAAGTCCGCGGTCCGCCCGGTCTCGATCCAGCGGCTGTAGGTGATGGTCACGTCACCGAGCGGCAGGTTCGCCGACACGAGGGTCAGCCACCACAGGAACCCGTGCACGGCGACGAACGCCAGGACGAAGCTGGCGAGTTCGAGCCACCGGGTCGAGGTCCTCTGCACCGAACGAGCGTAGCGGCCGGATCGGGGGGGCGATCACTGCCACGATCTCAGGCTCTCCCGAGCATGACGTGTCACCGTTCATTTCGTGACCTCCGACACCCCGCGCAAGCGCCGCAAGGCCGTCATCTGGATGTCCGTCATCGCCGCCGTCGTCGTCCTCGGCGTCGTTGGCGCGGTGGTCTTCACGAACGTCTACACGAGCACCGAGAACGCGAAGGCCTCGGCCGCGCCGTCCGTCGCCGCCACCCGCGAGGCCTCCACCCTCGACGACACGGACCTGTCCGGCGAGTGGACGGTCGGCGGCGACTCCGAGGCCGGGTACCGCGTCCACGAGGTCCTGAACGGCTCCGACGTCACCGTCACCGGCCGCACCGACAGCGTCTCCGGCACCGCGACCGTCGACGGCACGAGCATCACCGCCGCGACGATCACGGTGCAGGTCGCCGACATCACCACCGACTCCGACCAGCGCGACGCCTACTTCCGCGACTCCGCGATGGACGCCGCGGCCTTCCCCGAGGCCACCTTCGAACTCACCGAGCCGATCGCCGACGCGGTCCCGAGCGGTTCCGCTACGACGACCGTGACGGCTGCCGGCAAGCTCACCCTGCACGGCGTCGCGAAGGACGTCACCGCGAAGCTGCAGGTCGGCCTGAACGGCGACGGCGTGGACATCTCCGGTTCGGTCCCGATCACCTTCTCGGACTACGGCGTGCAGGCCCCGAGCCTGGGGTTCGTCAAGGTCGACGACGCCGGTTCCGTCGAGTTCCTGGTGCACGCGACACCCGCGAGCTGACGTCCGCGAGGCGCGTCACGCCCGTGACGTGACCGCCGACGGCCTGGAGGCGCAGTGTCGGTGGACTGGTCCCCGGTTCTTGGACTGATTAGTCGGTTCAAGATCCGGGGATGGTTCGTGTGGGTGGTACCGCGTCG
>NZ_QKLE01000032.1:0-33427 GCF_003224275.1 Curtobacterium sp. MCSS17_011
GGGGCCCTTCTGTCAGGCGGACTAGAAGTCCATGCCACCCGTCGGGTCACCAGCCGGAGCAGCAGGGGTGCGCTCGGGCTTCTCGGCGACGACGGCCTCGGTGGTCAGGAACAGACCGGCGATCGACGCAGCGTTCTGCAGCGCCGAACGCGTGACCTTGGCGGGGTCGATGATGCCGGCGGCGATCAGGTCGACGTACTCGCCGGTCGCGGCGTTGAGGCCCCAACCCGACTCGAGCTCGCGGACCTTGGCGGCGACGACACCCGGCTCGAGACCGGCGTTCAGCGCGATCTGCTTGAGCGGCGCGTCGATGGCCACGCGGACGATGTTCGCACCGGTCGCCTCGTCGCCCGAGAGCTCGAGGGCCTCGAGCGCGACGGCACCGGCCTGGATCAGGGCGACGCCACCACCGGCGACGATGCCCTCTTCGACGGCAGCCTTCGCGTTGCGGACGGCGTCCTCGATGCGGTGCTTGCGCTCCTTGAGCTCGACCTCGGTCGCGGCACCCGCCTTGATGACGGCGACGCCACCGGCGAGCTTCGCGAGGCGCTCCTGGAGCTTCTCGCGGTCGTAGTCGGAGTCGGTCGCCTCGATCTCGGAACGGATCTGGCGGACACGGCCGGCGATCTGCTCGGCGTCGCCGGCACCCTCGACGATCGTGGTCTCGTCCTTGGTGATGACGACCTTGCGGGCACGACCGAGCAGGTCGAGCGTCGCGTTCTCGAGCTTGAGGCCGACCTCTTCCGAGATGACCTGGCCGCCGGTGAGGATCGCGATGTCCTGCAGCATGGCCTTGCGACGGTCACCGAAGCCCGGAGCCTTGACGGCGACGGACTTGAAGATGCCGCGGATCTTGTTCACGACGAGCGTGGCCAGGGCCTCGCCGTCGACGTCCTCGGCGATGATCAGGAGCTGCTTGCCCGCCTGGATCACCTTGTCGACGACCGGCAGGAGGTCCTTGATGTTCGAGATCTTCGAGTTGACGATCAGGATGTAGGCGTCCTCGAAGACGGCTTCCTGACGCTCGGGGTCGGTCACGAAGTACTGCGACAGGTAACCCTTGTCGAAGCGCATGCCCTCGGTGAGCTCGAGCTCGGTGCCGAAGGTGTTCGACTCCTCGACGGTGACGACGCCTTCCTTGCCGACCTTGTCGATGGCCTCGGCGATGAGCGCGCCGATCGTCGGGTCAGCGGCCGAGATCGACGCGGTCGCGGCGATCTGGTCCTTGGTCTCGATGTCCTTCGCGTTGGCGAGGAGCTGCTCGGAGACGGCGGCGACGGCCTTCTCGATGCCGCGCTTGAGCGAGATCGGGTCGGCACCGGCGGCGACGTTGCGGAGGCCTTCGCGGACGAGCGCCTGGGCGAGCACGGTCGCGGTGGTCGTACCGTCACCGGCGACGTCGTCGGTCTTCTTGGCGACCTCCTTGACGAGCTCCGCACCGATCTTCTCGTACGGGTCGTCGAGCTCGATCTCCTTGGCGATGGAGACACCGTCGTTCGTGATCGTGGGGGCGCCCCACTTCTTCTCGAGGACGACGTTGCGGCCGCGCGGGCCGAGCGTCACCTTCACGGCATCGGCCAGCTGGTTCAGGCCGCGCTCGAGGCCACGGCGGGCCTCTTCGTCGAAAGCAATGATCTTTGCCATGTGAGTTTTCGTCCCTCCCGGACGTCGTCTTGGGGGTCGTGCTGGCACTCAGCGTGAGCGAGTGCCAACGCCGATTCTGGCACTCGGCGGGTGTGAGTGCAACACGGTCTGGAGGCTCGTGACGACTTCCCAGGACGCCGCACGTCCGGCACCCCCCGCCCCGCGGCCGCAGTCGCCTCGTGCCGCGACGTCAGCACCACCGCACACGACGAACGCGCCGCCCCTGACGGGACGGCGCGTTCACGAAGTGGTGGTGCTCAGGCGGGGCGGACGGACTCTGCCTGCGGGCCCTTCGACCCGGTGCCGACGTCGAACACGACGGCCTGGCCCTCCTCGAGGACCTTGTAACCCGACATGTCGATGGCCGAGTAGTGCACGAACACGTCCTGGCCTCCTCCATCCACGGTGATGAAGCCGAAGCCCTTTTCAGCGTTGAACCACTTCACGGTTCCGTTGGCCATGATCTCTTGCTCCCTGGTACTGCAGTGCGGAACGACGTGATCGTCGTCTGCATGGGACTCTGACCGAACGCGCCCGATCAGGCAAGAGGTGTGACGTTGTTTCACGTCGATTCCGTCAGAAATCAACGTGTTCGAAACACAGCCGTCACACAATGCGCGGAAAACGCGGCGCGACGACCTGCCGCGATCGATCAGCCGGTGTAGTCGGCGCCGAGGACGACGCTCACGTCGGCGTTCGGGAACGCCGCCGACTGCTGCACCGCGGTGACGCCGAGCTGCTTCGCGATGCCCTGCGCGACCGCCGCCTGCGACGCCTGCTGGTAGTAGACGATCGTCGACGTCGAACCCGTCGTGCCGGCGTCACCGGTGGAGGCGACCTGCCAGCCGGCACCGGTCAGCGCCGCACTCGCCCGGCTGGCGAGGCCCGTGGTGGTCGTGCCGTTCAGGACGACGACGGTGGTGGTGCCCTGCTGCGCCGGCGTCGCCGCCGCAGCGCTGCCTGACCCCGACCCAGCGGACCCGGAACCGGCGGACGAGGACGCGGACGGCTTGGACGTCGCCGAGGGCTTCGCGGTCGCGGATGCCGACGTGGACGCCGAGGGAGAGTCGGATCCGGTGAACGAGTAGCTGCCGTTCAGCAGTGCGAGGACGAGCACCCCGATGCCGACGAGCACACCGGTGGCGAGCGCCGCCCAGGCGAAGGCGGTCCAGCCACGGCCGCGACGCTGGGCACCGCGGTGCGCACCGACCCGCGGGCCGTCGGCGACGTCGTCGAACCGGTCTCGGGGGAATCTCGTGCTCATCGTTCCTCTTCACGTCCTTCGGGAGCTGCACCGGGCGCGACGAAGCTGCGCGTGGCCCGGGCGCTGGTGCGCGTGTAACGGAGCCGCTGCAGCCGGGTGACGAGCTGCGGGTCGTACGCGAGTGCCGCGGGCGAGTCGATCACGCGGTTCAGCACCTGGTAGTAGCGCGCCGCCGACATCTCGAACTCGACCCGGATCTCCGCTTCCTTCGTGCGGTCGTGCCGTGCCCGGTCCTGCTCGAACGACAACACGTGCTTCGCGAGCTCGCTGAGCTGGTCAGCACGGTGTTCGTCGGTGGGGCTGGTCACGGCGGTTCCGATCACGGTGGGGTAACGGGTCTCGCACATCGTAGGGGTGGAGTCGATCCGGACCCTGGCACGGCGCTGGACTGTCGCGAACACCGGTCACAGGTTCGGCGCACGGAACCAGCGCACACGGGTGCCGAACGGGTCGGAGACGGCGACCGCGACCCCGTCGAGCGAGGCCGTCGCGAAGGCGTCGGGGTCATCAGCGTCGACGTCGTCAGGCAGCGTCGCCGCCACCTGGCGCAGGATCCCGGTTCGCTCCAGGGCGATCCAGTGCACCCCCCGCTCGCGGATCCGGTCCACGAACCGCTGCCGGTCCGCCCCCGGCACGTAGACCAGGGTGCCGGTGGTCAGGACGACCGGTTCGACGTCGTCCGGCAGGGCGTCCAGTGCACGGTCGAGGTCGCCCGGCAGCGTACCGACGAGCCGGTCTGGAGGCGCGGCGAGCGTCGCGCGCGCGGCCTGACGCATCAGGGCGGTCCGGTCCGTCGCCTCGGGCGGGACAGCCTCGACGAGCCGGTCGAAGGCACCGGGGAGCAACAGGTCGATCGGGTGCGGGTCGAGGGCCACCCGGGCACCGACCCTGATCGGGACGGTCGCGGGTGCGGGAACGGCCCCGGTTGCGTCCGCGACGAGCCGGACCGAGGGCTCGGCGACCGCCGTGTGCATCCGGAGGACCGCGGCGCCGGCACCGACCCGGTAGTCCAGGGTCACCCGGTCCGGGATCGAGCACAGCCCGGCCGAGGCCCCGGCGTCGACCAGGCCGAGCGGCCGCGAGGACCGTTCGGCGAGCGCCGCGAACAGGGGGACGACCGGGGCGAGTCGCCGCGGGTCGTTGGCCTGCACCGTGGCGGAGGCGAGGGCCCTGACCAGCGCGGGGCGGGCCTCCAGTCCGAGCGCGCGCAGCGCACCCGGGTTCGCCGGGTCCGCGCCCAGCCGCCGCGCGACCGCGAAGAACAGTTCCGGCTGCCGCTGCTGCTCGGGGACCTCTGCGAGGAGCGCGACGAGGGCGTCGTCGAGCGACCGTGCCCAGGCGGCGTACGCCGGCGAAACGGCCTGGATGCGGTCGGCGTACGCGTCGTACCGGGCGCGCGTGTCCATCAGCACCCGGGCCGGTGCATGCCGACGTGGCGGATGCCGGCCTCGTCGTACGGCTCCCCGAACCGCGCGAAGCCGTGCCGCTCGTACAGGGCGGCGACGTACTCCTGGGCGTGCAGGACGAACGGGTCGTGTCCGTGTTCGTCGAGGACGGCGGCGACGAGCCGGCCGGCGATCCCCTGCCCACGGTGCTCGGGGTCGGTCGCGACCCGGCCGATCACCCACGCTGGCGGCGCTGCGCCGTCGGGGTGGACCTCGTCCGCCGCCGGGCGGATGAGCCGCAGGTACCCAACCGCTCCGGTGTCCGTGCCGAACCACCAGTGCTCCGTGTCGGGTTCGCGGTCACGGCCGTCGAAGTCCTCGGCGGTCACCCGCTGCTCGAGCGCGAACACGCGGTTGCGGAGCACGACGATGCCGTACAGTTCGTCCGTCGTCAGACGGGTCCAGCGGGCGTGGTGCACGGAATGCTCGGACATCGTGGCGAGTTTAGTGAAGTGGTCGGGAGTGCCCGGAAGAGCCCGGCCGGAAGCAGGAGGAACCAATGGCATACAACGTCGACAAGTCCGACGCCCAGTGGCGCGAGGAGCTCTCCCCGGACCAGTACGCCGTCCTCCGCCAGGCGGGGACCGAACGACCGTGGACCGGTGAACTCCTCGACGAGGAGCGCGCCGGCGTCTACACCTGTGCGGCCTGCAACGCGGAGCTGTTCAAGAGCGGCACGAAGTTCGACTCCGGCTGCGGCTGGCCGTCGTTCTACGAGTCCGTGAACCCCGATGCGGTGCAGCTGATCGAGGACAACTCGCTCGGCATGGCCCGGACCGAGGTCCGCTGCGCGAACTGCGGTTCGCACCTGGGCCACGTGTTCCCGGACGGCTTCGGCACCCCCACCGGTGACCGGTACTGCATGAACTCGATCTCGCTGAACTTCTCGGAGAAGTCGGGCGAATAGAGCCTCCGACGCCCTCACCGGTAGGATGAGCGGCGTCAGCCAGCATGGCGCAATTGGTAGCGCACCGTACTTGTAATACGGGGGTTGCGGGTTCAAGTCCCGCTGCTGGCCCTCGATGAAGCGATGCCCCGGGCGAAGTCTCGCCCGGGGCATCGGCACACGGAACGCGGATCAGGGGGCGTTCCGGGCGCTGGACGCGGTAACCAGCCGGTCGTGCGACGAGGATGACACCTCACCGACCCGCGCGTCCACACCCGGACCCCACATCCGCGGAAATCCGCACGATGTGCACGAACGCGCAGCGGCCTTGTCCACTGCGCGCCCGCCGCGGCCGCCGGTTCAGCGCCCGCCCGTGATCTTCCGCTCCCGCTGTGCGACGCCGGCCGTGCCGTAGGGGTAGTCGTCGATGCGGGGAGCGCTGGCGTCGGTCAGCCGGGCGAGCTCGTCGTCGGTGAGCACCAGGTCCGCGGCACCGAGGTTGTCCTCGAGCTGCGACAGGGTGCGGACGCCGAGGATCACGCTCGTGACCGCGGGCCGGGCGAGCAGCCAGGCGAGTGCGACCTGCGACTTCGACGCGTCGTGGGCGTCGGCGACCTCGGAGACGGCGTCGAGCACCTCCCACGTGCGCTCGTCGCCGTTGCGGGCCTCCCACGCCTCCATGCCGCGCTGCGGGTTCTCGCCCAGGCGCGTGGCGCCGGTCGGGGCCTCGTCGCGCTGGTACTTGCCGGAGAGCCAGCCGCCGGCCAGGGGCGACCAGGGCAGCAGGCCGATGCCGGCGTCGAGGCAGGCGGGCACGACCTCGTGCTCGATGTCGCGGACGAGCAGGTTGTACTGCGGCTGCAGGGTCACCGGCGGCGCCCAGCCGTGGGCCTTCGCCTCGTAGACGGCCTTGGTGACCTGGTAGCCGAGGTAGTTCGAGAACCCGTAGGAGCCGATCTTGCCGGCGGACACGGCGTCGTCGAGGAACCGCAGGGTCTCGTCGATGGGGGTCAGGGCGTCCCACGCGTGCATCTGGTACAGGTCGATGTGGTCGACGCCGAGCCGCTCGAGCGAGGCGTCGAGGGCCACGCGCAGGTGTCGTCGGGACAGGCCGAGGTCGTTCGGACCGTCGCCCTGCGGGAACCGGCCCTTGGTGGCGAGCACGACCTGCGCGGCCTCGGTGGGGTGTGCTGCGAGCCAGCGGCCGATGATCCGCTCGGACTCGTTGCCGGAGTAGACGTCCGCCGTGTCGACGAGCGTGCCACCGGCGGCCACGAAGGCGTCGAGGATGGCGTGTGAGGTGGGTTCGTCGGCTTCGCTGCCGAACGTCATGGTGCCGAGGGTCAGCGTCGACACCGATGTCCCGCTGTTGCCGAGGAGTCTGTAGTCCATGGCGGGGACGGTACGCCCGGTGCCGTCCGCCCGAGGGGACCCACGAGTACCCCTCAGCGCGGGGCGGACAGCCGCAGCGAGTCAGCGCGGGGCGGACAGGAACCGCAGCGCCGCTTCGCGGAACGGCCGAGAGGTCGGGGCGTTGAAGTGGTTGCGCCCCGGGATCTCGAAGAAGGTGGCGTCCGGTGCGGCCTCGGCGAGGCGGACCGCGCTGTCGCGGATGCCGTCCTCGCTGCCGGCGGCGATCAGGAGCGGCTGCGCCGGGGCGTTCTCCGGGGTCGGCTCGATGCTGTTCCGCATCCCCTCGACCATGGCCACGAGCGCGCCGAGGTCGTTGCCCTCGACGTTGCCCGCCATCGTCAGGTAGCCGTTGGTGACGCGGTCCTCGATCGGGGTGCCGTCCGCGATGTACGCCTTCGCCTGGTCGACGCGGACGCGGCGCATCGGGTCGGCGTCCGGTATCCCGCCGAACACCGCGCGCGAGATCCGGCCGGGCAGCCGTTCGGCGGTGTGCCAGCCGACCCGTGCGCCGAGCGAGTAGCCGAGGAACGCGACGTCGTCGAGCAGGTACGTGTCGATGACCGTGGTGACGTCGGCGACGAGCAGGTCCATCGAGTAGGCACCCGCGTCGTGCGGCTTCGCGCTCGCGCCGTGCCCGCGCTGGTCGAGCGCCAGGACCCGGTAGCCGGCACGGACCAGGTGCCGCGTCCAACCCGAGGCGTGCCAGTTGAGCACCGCTCCGGACGCGAAGCCGTGCACCGCGATGACGGCCGGGGCGTCGGGGTCACCGAAGTCGTAGGTCGCGAGTCGCAGCCCGTCGGGCGACATCACGAACCGGGGGCGGGGCGCTTCGGGGACGAGTGACATGTCCTCTCAAGCGTATCGGGGCAGTGTGGTGGCCATGGACGGCTACGGCGGCGATCAGATCCGGGCGGCGGAACGCCCGCACCTCGACGCGGGGGAACCCCTGATGCAGCGGGCCGCCGACGGGCTCGCGCGCATCGTCGGCGACCTGCTGGACGACCCGGCCGTGCGGCCGGTCGACGGGCCGGGATCCGTCCTCGTGCTCGCCGGCAGCGGCGACAACGGCGGTGACGCCCTGTTCGCGGGCGCACGCCTGGCAGCGGCCGGGAGGCACGTGGCGGTCCTGCGCGTCGGCTCCCGTGTCCACGAGGCCGGCCTGGCAGCGGCGCTGGACGCCGGCGCCCGTCTGCTGGACGGCCCGTCCGGCGCCTCGGGACCGAACGCGGGCGGAGCGGCCGACATCCTGCGGGCAGCCGGCCGGAGCGACGGCGAGCGCCTGGCGGACGCCGCCACCGAGGCCGCGCTCGAGGCCGACCTGGTGCTCGACGGCATCCTCGGCATCGGGGCGCACGGCGCGAACGCGCTGCGGTCCCCTGCACGCGAGGTCGTGGACGCCATCCGTGAGCTCGCCCGCGACCAGCGTGCGCCGTTCGTCGTCGCGGTGGACGTGCCGAGCGGCGTCGACGTGGACACCGGGGGCGTCGCGGACGACCACGTCCTGCACGCCGACGTCACCGTCACCTTCGGCGGCGTGAAGGCCGGCCTGCTGACCGGTCCCGCCGCCACCCTCGCCGGGCGCATCGAACTCGTCGACGTCGGGATCGGTGCGGACCTGGCGACGATGGAGCCGCTGATCCGCACCTGATCCTCGCGCCGGGGTCGGTGCTGGTCGAACGTCAGCGGTGCTCGTACAGCACGGGTTCCGGCAGACCGTGCTCGGCGCGGATGCTGCGCGCGATGCCCTCGATCGCGACCAGGGCGTCGACCACGAGCTCCGGTGTCACCGGGAACGGCATGTTGTGGATGGTCTCGCCCTCTACCGTCGCGGCCTCGGCCACGGCGCGCAGCACGTCACGGTCGTCCACCGTCAGGCCGATCTCGGTCAGGGTGTTCGGCAGACCGACCTTCGTGGTGAAGACGACGAAGTCCTCGATCTCGTCCGCCGGGGCTCCCTCGAGCACGAGCTGCGCGATCGTCCCGATGTTCACCTTCTGCCCGTGCGCCAGGCCGTGTGCCTGCGGAGCCGCGGTCAGCCCGTTGTGGATCGCGTGGGCCGCGGCGAGCCCACCGGACTCGAAGCCCAGGCCGGACAGCAGCGTGTTCGCCTCGACGACCTTCTCGAGCGCCGGGGTGACGACCTTGGCCTTGACGGCCTCGATGGCCTGCAGGGCGTTCTCGTGCAGGAGCTTCCACGACAGCTCGGCGAGCGCGACGCCGGTCTGGGTCTGCAGGCCGCCGGCCATGGTGTCGGCGTTGGCGCGCTTCGCGGCGCGGGCCTCCACCCAGGTCGCCAGCGCGTCGCCGATGCCCGCGACCAGGAACTGCACCGGCGCGTTGGCGACGAGCCTGGTGTCGATGAGCACCAGGTCCGGGTTGTGCGGGAAGAAGCGGTACTCGATGAACTCGCCCTCGGCGGTGTAGATGACGGCGAGCGCCGAGGTGGGGGCGTCGGTGGACGCGGCCGTCGGCACGCTGGCCCACCGGATGCCGGCGAGGTGTCCAGCCGCCTTCGCGGCGTCGATCGCCGAGCCGCCACCGAGCCCCACGATGACGTCGGCGTCCTTCGCGCGGATCTGTTCGACCAGCTCGTCGACGGCCTCGGGGGTGGCGAAGCGGCCGAACCCGACGCGCTCGACGGCCAGGTCGGCCGACCGGAAGCTCTCGGTGACGGCGGTCTCGACGATGCCCCAGACCACGTCGTCGGCGACGATCAGGGGCCGCTTGCCGATCGGGGCGACGAACTCGCCGACGCGGGTGATCGCGTCCTTGCCCTGGACGTAGCGGGCGGGACTCATCACGGTGCTGATGGGAGTGGCCATTGTGCGGTTCCTTCCGGTTGTACGACAGGTGTCGGGAGTGGCCGACGCCGCCGACGGTACGCGGGGCCGCTGGTCGGTAGGTTCGGGAACATGACGTTCAACGACGACTCGCAACTCGGGGGCGGCAAGGTCAAGCGGCGGGGTCGCGGCACCGCGATCGGCGGAGGTGCCGTGGGTGTCGGCGCCATCGTGGTGTTCCTGATCGCGCAGTTCACCGGCGTCGACCTGAGCGGGATCGTCGGCGGCGGCAACGGCCTGACGACGATCCAGCAGGAGGGCGAGTCCGTCGACGCCGCCCCCGAGTGCCGGACCGGACGCGACGCCAACCTGCGCGTGGAGTGCCGGATGGAGGGTGCGGCCGAGTCGCTCGACGCCTACTGGACGTCCGAGGCGCGCTCGCTCGGCATCTCGTACACGTCTCCGGAGTTCTTCCTGTTCCAGGACTCCACCGACACCTCGTGCGGGCAGGCGTCCGCCGCGACCGGCCCGTTCTACTGCCCGCCGGATCGTGCGATCTTCCTGGACACCGCCTTCTACGACGACCTGCAGTCGCAGTACGGCTCGTCCGGTGGTCCGCTCGCGCAGATGTACGTCGTCGCACACGAGTGGGGCCACCACGTGCAGCAGCTGCAGGGGTCGTTCGCGAACACCGACCGCTCCGGCACGGGTGCGTCGTCGGGCAGCGTCCGCGTCGAGCTGCAGGCGGACTGCTACGCCGGGGCCTGGGTCGGCGACGCCGCCACGACAAAGGACGCGAACGGCGAGACGTTCTTCGAACCGATCACCCGCTCCCAGATCACCGACGCCCTGTCGGCGGCGAGCGCCGTGGGCGACGACAGCATCCAGGAGCGTGCGACCGGCCGCGTCGACCCGGACTCGTTCACGCACGGGTCGAGCGAGCAGCGACAGCGCTGGTTCCTGCGGGGCTACCAGCAGGGCGCGACGAGCTGCGACACCCTGAGCATCCCGGGTTCGGCCCTGTAGCCGCACCGGTGACGGACGGAGAGCCCGGTGCCAGCTGGCACCGGGCCTCCAGACCGCAGTCAGCGCGTCAGCGCTCGTCCGGAAGTCAGCGCTTGGTCGGCGTGGGCGACGGGGTCGCGCTCGGCGTGGGTGTCGGGGTCGCGTCGGTCGCCCCGGCGGCCGTCACCACGAAGGTGCGGAAGTCGTCGTTCGTGACCGGGGAGGTCAGCTCGTAGCGCTGCCCGTTCACGAGCACGAGCGGGGTGCCGGGGAACTCCTCGAGCGTCGACCCGGGGATCGTGCCCCCGGACACCGCCGCCGTCTGCTCGTCCACCCACTTGGCGTAGTCCTGGTCGGCGATGCAGCTCCGGACGGCGCCGCCTTCCTGCAGCCCCTGCACTCCCGTGACGACGTCGGTGAGTTCCGCGTCCGTCAGGCCCGGCGTGCCCTCGTCCGGCTGCTCCGCGAAGAGCGCCTGGTTCACCGCGTAGAACTGGTTCGGCGAGTGCTCGGCGACGCAGGCGGCGGCGTTCGCGGCCCGCAGCGAGTACTTCGTGCCCTGCGAGCGGTTCGACAGGATCGCGACCGGGTGGATGTCCACCGTGGCCGCGCCGGAATCGACCAGGTCCTTGATGTAGTCGCCGTTCGCCTGCTCGAACTGGCCGCAGCCCGGGCAGAGGTAGTCCACGTACAGGGTGATCCGGACGGTCCCGGCTCCCTCGGTCGCGGCGCTGCTCGGCGATGCGGAGGCCGACCCGGACGCGGAGGCGGTGACGGGCTCCAGACCCTGCCCGATGGTGATCCCGCCCTGCGACATGGTCGACGGGCCGGGGCCGGCGGGCTTCACGGAGTCGACCAGCACGAGCGTGACGATCGTCGCGGCGGCGAGGAGCACGACCCCGAGCCCGATCTGCAGGCCGAGCCGGACACCACGCTGGCGTCGCTTCTGCTGGGTCCGGGCACGCTGGGCTCGCTGGCGGGCGGCTTCACGGCGCTCGTTCCGCGCGGCGCGGGCGGCACCCTCGGGGCGGTTGTTCATCGGTGCGTCGTCCTCCTGATCGGTGTCCGCTCGGCGTTCCCCTGCTCGGCGGACGGACCCGGCGATTGTAGTGGGGCGCTCTGGGAAGCCGCCGACCAAGGGGGAAAACACTGGCGCACCCGGGTGAAGTCGTGTTGTATGAACTCCGACAGTCGACGGCGACTGTCCGGGGCCCGTACGGGCACACCGCTTCACTCGGATCGTCCGGCACGTACCTGCCGGTGAAGGAAGGACCGAACGCTCATGGCGTCCGTCACCTATGACAAGGCAACCCGTCTCTACCCCGGAGGCAACCGTCCCGCGGTCGACTCCCTCGACCTGGACGTCGCCGACGGCGAGTTCCTCGTCCTCGTCGGCCCCTCGGGTTGCGGCAAGTCCACCTCGCTCCGCATGCTGGCCGGCCTCGAAGAGGTCAACTCCGGTCAGATCCGCATCGGCGACCGCGACGTCACGGACGTCCCGCCGAAGGACCGCGACATCGCGATGGTGTTCCAGAACTACGCGCTGTACCCGCACATGACCGTCGCCGAGAACATGGGCTTCGCGCTCAAGATCGCCGGCGTCGGCAAGGAAGAGCGTGCCACCCGCGTGCAGGAAGCCGCCAAGCTCCTCGACCTCGAGGACTACCTCGGCCGCAAGCCGAAGGCGCTCTCCGGTGGTCAGCGTCAGCGCGTCGCGATGGGCCGTGCGATCGTCCGTCAGCCGCAGGTGTTCCTCATGGACGAGCCGCTGTCGAACCTCGACGCCAAGCTCCGCGTCCAGACCCGCACGCAGATCGCGTCGCTGCAGCGTCGTCTCGGCGTCACCACGGTCTACGTCACGCACGACCAGACCGAGGCCCTCACCATGGGTGACCGCATCGCGGTGCTGAAGGACGGCATCCTGCAGCAGGTCGGCACCCCGCGCGACCTGTACGAGAAGCCGAACAACGTGTTCGTCGCCGGCTTCATCGGTTCGCCGGCCATGAACCTGCTGCCCGCCGACGTCATCGAGGGCGGCATCAGGTTCGGCACGCTCAACCACGCGATCGACCGCGACACCCTGTCGAACGCCCGTGCCGCACAGATCACGGTCGGCATCCGCCCCGAGGACGTCATCGTGTCGCAGTCCGGCGAGGGCCTGCCCGTCACGGTCGACGTCGTCGAGGAGCTCGGCGCCGATGGCTACCTCTACGGTCACGCCGACGTGAACGGCCAGCGCGCCGACATCGTCGCCCGTGTCGACGGTCGTGCGCACCCGTCGATCGGTGACACGATCGTGATCACGCCGAAGCAGGGCCACGTCCACGCCTTCGACACCGAGTCGGGCGACCGCCTCGACGACAAGGCCGTCGTCAGCGCGTAACCAGCGCACTCCCCCGAGAGCCCGCGCCCGCCTCACAAGGGCGGACGCGGGCTCTCGGCTGTCCCCGACACCAGAGGAACCACCGTGCCCGACTCGATGTCCATCACCGCCGCCACCGTCGACCCCGGCCTGCTCGACCTGCCGTGGGACCTGCCGCTCGCCGACTGGCCCGACGACACGATCGTCGCGCTGCCGAAGGGCATCTCGCGGCACCTCGTGCGGTTCGTGCACCTGAGCGGGTACGTCGCCGCGGTGAAGGAGACCGGCGAAGAGGTCGCCCGGTCCGAGTACGAGATGCTCCGGACCCTGCAGCGCATGGACGTGCCGTGCGTGGACCCCGTCGCGGTCATCACGAACCGCGTCGACGCCGACGGTGAACCACTGCACCCGGTGCTCGTGACGCGCCACCTCCGGTTCTCCCTGCCCTACCGCGCGCTCTACTCACAGACGCTGCGCCCGGAGACCGCCACCCGTCTGGTCGACGCCCTCGCGCTGCTGCTCGTCCGCCTGCACGTCATCGGCTTCTACTGGGGCGACGTGTCCCTGTCGAACACGCTGTTCCGTCGCGACGCCGGAGCCTTCGCCGCGTACCTGGTCGACGCCGAGACCGGCAAGCTCTACCCGGGCGGGCTGTCGAACGGCCAGCGCGAGAACGACCTCGAGGTCGCCCGCGTGAACATCGCCGGCGAGCTGCTCGACCTCGAGGCCGGTGGTCGCCTCGACGAGAACGCCGACCCCGTCGACGTCTCGAACCGCATCGTCGCCCAGTACCGCACGCTCTGGACCGAGCTCACCGGCACCGAGCAGTTCGACATCAAGGAACGCTGGCGCATCAACGACCGCGTGGAGCGCCTGAACGAGCTCGGCTTCGACATCGAGGAGCTCTCGATCCACACGACCGAGGGCGGCTCGCAGGTCCGGATCCAGCCGAAGGTCGTCGATGCCGGGCACCACCAGCGCCGACTGCTGCGACTCACCGGGCTCGACGCCGGCGAGAACCAGGCCCGGCGCCTGCTCAACGACCTCGACTCGTACCGCGCTCGCAACGGCCGCGACGAACTCGACGAGGAGATGGTGGCGCACGAGTGGGTCTCGCGGGTCTTCGAGCCCGTCGTCCGCTCGATCCCCCGTGACCTGCGCGGTCGGCTCGAACCCGCCGAGGTGTTCCACGAGCTGCTCGAGCACCGCTGGTTCATGTCCCAGCAAGAGGAGCGTTCCGTCTCGCTGCCCGAGGCCACGACCGCTTACATCAATGACGTGCTGCGCCACCGTCGCGACGAACGCCTGCTCATCAACCCGCCGACGTCGTCGATCACCGTGCCGATCCCGGTCCTCGACGACGACGCCGACGAGTCCGACGACGTCGACGACTGGCGCGCCACGGTCTGACGCGGTCCCCGCTCGGTCACGACACCCCGCCGGGCGGGCGCCGACTGGTCACAGACCGTCGCCTGCGGCGTCGCGCAGCGACGACACTTGACCACACGGCGGGCACCAACCGACGTGTCCTGACCGTTCGGGGGTCGAGAACGCGACCACACGGCGGGCACCAACCGACGTGTCCTGACCGTTCGGGGGTCGAGAAGGCGACCGCCTGGAGGCCCGGCGCGGGTCCCGAAGACCGGCGCCGCCCCTCCAGGCCGTCACGCCCGCACCGGCGGTGGTGACGTTGCATGTCGAGCGGTCACGACACCCCGCCGGGTGGGCGTCGACCGGTCGCAGACCGTCGCCTGCGGCGTCGCGCAGCGACGACCCGTGACCGCACGGCGAACAGCCATCCGACGTGTCCTGACCGTTCGGCCCCGCCGCCATGCCCGGCACCGTGAGCAGGAATGGTCGCCTCCCGCTCGGGGAGGCGACCATTCCTGCTCACGAAGTGCTGCGGCTACGCGGTACGACGGCGCCGAGCGACCTCCCACAGCGTGACGCTCGCGGCGATGCCGGCGTTCAGCGACTCGGTGGCGCTCGAGATCGGGATCGACACGATGGCGTCACAGGTCTCGGTGACCAGGCGCGACAGGCCCTTGCCCTCGGAACCGACGACGATCACGATCGGACGGTCGGCGAGCTCGAGGCCGTCGAGCTCCACGTCACCGTCGCCGTCCAGGCCGAGGACGAACAGGCCCATCGACTTGAGCGACTTCAGGGTCTGCGTGAGGTTCGGGGCCATCGCGACGGGCGTGCGGGCCGCGGCACCGGCCGAGGTCTTCCACGCCGACGCCGTCACGCCGACCGAACGGCGCTGCGGCACGATGACGCCGTGGCCGCCGAAGGCCGCGGTCGAGCGGATGATCGCACCGAGGTTGCGGGGGTCGGTGATGCCGTCGAGCGCGACGAGCAGCGGGACCTGGTCGCGCGAGAACGCCTGCTCGACGATGTCCTCGGACACGGCGTACTGGTACGCCGGCACCTTGAGGGCGACGCCCTGGTGCACGCTGTCGTGTCCGGTGATGCGGTCGAGCTCGGGACGCATGAGCTCGATGATCGGCACGCCACGGTGGTTGGCGAGCGCGAGGATCTCCTTCACGCGGTCGTCGACCTCGATGCGCGACGCGATGTAGAGCGTCGACGACGGGGTCTTCGTGCGCAGGGCCTCGAGCACGGAGTTGCGCCCGGTCACCAGCTCGGAGTCGTCGGTCTTGCGTGCCGGCGGACGGCCCGTGCGACCCTGCGGGGTGCTCGAGGAACCGTGACGGCCCTTGGCCGCCTCGAAGCGGTCCTTCGCGGCCTTGCGCTTGCCGGCGGGGTGGTACGGGCGGTCCTCGGCCTTCGGCGTCGGCTTGCGGCCCTCGAGCGCCTGGGCACCCTGTCCGCCGGAACCGACCTGCTTGTTGCCCTTGCGACCGGTGCGGACGGCGCCGGGCCGACCCTTCTTGCTTCCCGAGACGTTCTTCATGCGTAGCTCCTGTTCGGCACTGCCGTGTTCAGGCGATGCTCCAGCGTGTTCCGGACGGCGTGTCCTCGATCGTGATGCCCGCGGCGGCGAGGTCGTCGCGCACGCGGTCGGCCGCGGTGAAGTCCCGTGCTGCCCTGGCGTCCGCGCGCTCCTGCACGAGGCGTTCGACGAGGGCGGCGAGCGGGCCTGCCGAGGTGTCGTGGCCGCCGCCCGACCAGTGGGCGGCTCGCGGGTCGATGCCGAGCACCTCCACCATCGCAGCCACCTGATGGTACGCGGTCCCGAGCGTTTCCGCATCGTCGGCGTTCAGGGCGGCGTTGCCGGTGCGCACGGTCTCGTGCAGCACGGCCAGGGCCTGGGGCACGGAGAGATCGTCGTCCATCGCCGCGGCGAAGGCCTCGGGCACGGCCGGGGCGTCGGCGAGGTGGACACCCTCGAGCCCGGTCTCGGCACGCTCGAGGAACCCGGCGATGCGGTCGTACGCCGCCTCGGCCTCGGCCAGGGAGCCCTCGTGGTGGTCGATCGACGAGCGGTAGTGGGCGGCACCGAGGAAGTAGCGCACGACGGCGGGACGAGCGGACCCGAGGAAGTCCGCCGCGAAGATCGAGTTGCCGAGCGACTTCGACATCTTCTGGCCCTCGACCGTCACCAGGCCGTTGTGCAGCCAGTAGGACGCGAACGGGTCCCCGGCGGCCGTGGACTGCGCCAGCTCGTTCTCGTGGTGCGGGAAGCGCAGGTCGAGCCCGCCGCCGTGGATGTCGAACGCGGGGCCGAGGTACCGCCGGGACATCGCCGAGCACTCGATGTGCCAGCCCGGCCGGCCGGTACCCCACGGAGAGTCCCAGTTGGCCGTCGACGGCTCGCCGGGCTTCGCACCCTTCCAGAGCGCGAAGTCACGGGCGTCGCGCTTGCCACGCGGATCGGCGTCGGCGGCCTCGACCATGTCCTCGCGCCGCTGCCGGGTGAGCACCCCGTACTCGGCCCAGCTGCCGGTGTCGAAGTAGACGTCACCCGAGCCGTCGTCGGCGGCGTAGGCGTGCCCGCGGTCGATGAGGCGCTGGATGATCTCGTGCATCTGCGGCACGCTCGCCGTGGCCCGCGGCTCGTAGGTCGGGGGCAGGATGCCGAGGGCGTTGTACGCAGCCGTGAACTCGAGCTCGACCCGGTAGGCGCGGGCGAACCACTCCTCGTCCGTGCCGGCTGCCAGGTCGAGGACCTTGTCGTCGATGTCGGTGACGTTGCGCACCAGGGTCACCCGGTACCCGCGGTGGGTGAGCCACCGACGCCAGATGTCGTAGACGAGCGCGGACCGCAGGTGCCCGATGTGCGGCGACGACTGCACCGTCGGACCACAGACGTAGACGCTCACGTGTCCGTCGACCAGGGGTACGAGGTCGACGACGGCTGCGGCGCGGGAGTCGTAGAGGCGAACGGTCACGCGTCAACCCTAATCGGCGCGGGGTCGCGGTTTCAGGAGGGACGCACGAGTGCCGTGGCGATCGCCGCGAGCCCCTCGCCACGGCCGGTGAACCCGAGCCCGTCGGTCGTCGTGCCGGACACGGCGACGGGCGCACCGACGACCGCAGACAGGGCGTCCTGCATCTCGTCGCGGCGACGGCCGATGCGCGGCCGGTTGCCGATGACCTGCACGGTGACGGACACCGGCACGAGCCCGGCGTCGGCGAGCAGGGCGACCGCACCCCGGACGAAGACGTCACCCGTGGCACCGGCGTACTGCGGATCAGCGGTGCCGAAGCGTCCGCCGATGTCGCCGAGGCCCCCGGCGGAGAGCAGGGCGTCGCACACCGCGTGCGCCACCGCGTCACCGTCGCTGTGCCCGGAGAGACCGGGTTCGCCGGGGAAGTCGAGCAGCCCGACGCGGCAGGGCGAGGCGTCGTCGAAGGCGTGCACGTCGACCCCGAGCCCGAGTCGGACGGCGACGACAGCGTTCGCTGCCTGCACACCGGCTCCGGCACCACCCGCCGCCTCGGTCCGCGCCCGCACGATCGACTCGGCCCGGCCGAGGTCCCACGGCGTCGTGATCTTGAAGGCGTCGGCGTCGCCCGGCACGAACCGGACCGTGCCCCCGACTGCCTGGAACACCCCCGCGTCGTCCGTCTCGGACTGCGACGACACCGCGTACGCCCTCCGCAGTGGCGCGAGCGGGAAACCCTGTGGCGTCTGCACCCCGACGAGCGCGGCGCGGTCGACCGTCTCGACGACGACGTCACCGTCGACGCGCTTCACGGTGTCCGTGACGGGGAGCGCCGGCACGAAGCCCGCACCGTCCCCGGTGGCGACGGCGTCGAACACCCGCGAGAACTGTGCCGCGGGCGTGAGGCACCGCGCCGCGTCGTGCACGAGCACCGTGGTGACGGAGTCCGGCAGGACGGCCAGGCCGGCCTCGACCGAACCGTGGCGATCCGCGCCTCCGGGAACGACCGCCGTGTACGCGACCGCGGCACCCGCGGCGGAGACGACGACCTGCCGGCACTCGTCCAGGTGCGACGCCGGCGCCACCACGACGACGAGCGTCGGCGACGGCAGCGCGAAGAGCGGCTCGAGCGCCCGCGCGAGCATCAGCGCCCCGGCGACGGGCACGAACGCCTTCGCGGTCCCGATGCCGAGCCGGGTGCCGGACCCCGCTGCAACGACGACGACCGCCCGGTCCACCCCTTCGGGGAACCGTGCGGTCGTCGTTCGTGCTGTCGTGCTCAGCGGTCCGGCACGCTCAGGAAGCGAGGACCTCGTCGAGGACGGTCGATGCCTTGTCCTCGTCGGTCTTCTCGGCCAGCGCGAGCTCGGAGATCAGGATCTGCCGGGCCTTGGCCAGCATCCGCTTCTCGCCCGCGGACAGGCCCCGGTCCTGATCGCGCCGCCAGAGGTCGCGGACGACCTCGGACACCTTGATGACGTCACCGGAAGCGAGCTTCTCGAGGTTCGCCTTGTACCGGCGCGACCAGTTGGTGGGCTCTTCCGTGAACGGCGCCCGGAGGACCTCGAACACCTTGTCGAGTCCTTCCTTGCCGATCACGTCGCGGACGCCGACCAGGTCGACGTTGTCCGCCGGGACCTCGATCGTCAGGTCACCCTGCGTCACCCGCAGTTTCAGGTAGACCTTTTCCTCGCCCTTGATGACGCGAGTCTTGACTTCAGAGATGGTTGCCGCCCCGTGATGGGGGTAGACGACGGTCTCGCCGACCTCGAATTGCATGTATCAGGCTCCGTTCCCAGACATCCAGTTTACCACAAGGGCCGTTCCGGTAAGGGGACCCTCAACGCTCTCCCCTCCCGCTGATCGCTAAGATGGCTGCGGGGACCGCCCGGTCCTCATCGTGACTTACGGAGGAATCTCTTGCGACCTCGGGTACTCGTGTCCGTCGCCGTTGCGGCAACCATCGCGCTCGGCGCCACCGGGTGCGAGTTCATGTCGCCGGCCCACACCGTCGACATCAAGCAGATCACCGACGGCGTGGACGTCTCGACCGGCAAGGTCGACGTGCGGAACGCCCTCCTGATCTCGGACGACGGCGAGAGCGCCCGCTTCATCGGCACGCTCGTGAACAACGACGACCAGGACGACTACACCGTCTCGATCGAGATCGGCGGGGACACCCAGACCGTCGACGTGCCGGCGAACACCCACGTCGACCTCGCCATGGCCGCGGGTGCGGGCAGCGACGACGAGTCGAGCGTGCAAGAGGGCGACACCACGCAGGGCACCACCGCCGGTGACGCCGAGCCGATCGTGTTCGACAACGCGGACGCGAAGCCCGGTTCGCTCGTCAAGGTCTACTTCAGCTACCCCGACGCCGAGGGTGTCTCGGCGAACGTGCCGGTGCTGACGAGCTCGCAGGAGGAGTACCAGACCCTCGCGCCGAGCCCGACCCCGACGCCCACCTCGACGTCCCCGTCCGAGAGCGGCGCACAGTCGACCGGCGAGGCCGTCCCCGGCACGCAGCCGACCGACTCGCAGACGGATTCGTCCGAGGGCGACAACGGCACCAACTGACGCCGACGGGCGCGGCTGACACCGCGCCCGGATCGTCCGCACAGGAGGCCCGGTGCGAGTCCCACGGACTCGCACCGGGCCTCCTGTGCGTGGGTCTCAGGCCTCGATGCGGTACCCGAGACCGCGGACCGTCACCAGGATCTCCGGGGTCGACGGCACCCGCTCGATCTTCGAGCGGATGCGCTTGATGTGCACGTCGAGGGTCTTGGTGTCGCCGAAGTAGTCGGAGCCCCACACCCGGTCGATGAGCTGCCCGCGGGTCAGCACTCGGCCGGCATTCCGGAGCAGCAGCTCGAGGAGCTCGAACTCCTTGAGCGGCATCGGGGTCTCGGACCCGTCGACCGACACCGTGTGCCGCTCGACGTCCATCCGGATGCCGCCGACCTGCAGGATGCCGCTGTCCGCCGGGTCGTCCTCGGTCCGGCGACGGAGCACGGCGCGGATCCGGGCCAGGAGCTCGCGGGTCGAGTACGGCTTCGTCACGTAGTCGTCGGCGCCGAGCTCGAGCCCGACGACGATGTCCACCTCCGAGTCCTTCGCGGTCAGCATGATGATCGGCGCGTTCGAGCGGGTCCGGACCTGCCGGCACACCTCGGTGCCGCTCAGGCCCGGCAGCATGAGGTCGAGGAGCACCAGGTCGGGGTTCTCCGCGTCGAACTTCGACAGCGCGGTCACGCCGTCGGCAGCGACGGAGGTCTCGTACCCCTCACGCTGCAGCAGGAACTCCAGGGGCTCGCTCAGGGCCGGCTCGTCGTCGACGATGAGGATCTTGGTCACGATGGCTGCTCTTCCAGTTGCTCTTCGAGTGCTGTGGTCAGTTCGGGATCCGCCTCGGGCAGGCGGATGGTGAAGGTCGAGCCCTTGCCGGGCTGCGACCAGACGCGCACGTCACCGCCGTGGTTGCCGACGACGTGCTTGACGATCGCGAGCCCGAGACCGGTGCCCCCCGTTGCTCGCGACCGTGCGGGATCGACACGGTAGAACCGTTCGAAGACGCGGTCGAGGTCGGCCTCGGGGATGCCGACACCCTGGTCGGTGATCGCGATCTCGACGAAGCCCTTCGCCGACCGGACGCCCACGCCGACACGGGTGTTGTCCGGGGAGTACTTCACCGCGTTGGCGATGAGGTTCGACACCGCGACCTGCAGCAGGCCCGGGTCGCCCATCACCCGCAGCTTCGACTTCTTGGCGCGGATGATCTCGATCGAGCGTGCGCGGGCGACGACCTCGTTCGCGTCGATCGCGGCCTGCACGATCTTGTCGATGCCCGTCTCCTCGCTGTTCTCGAGCGCGTCGACGGACTGCAGCCGGGACAGCTCGATGATGTCCTTCGTCAGCGCCCCGAGCCGCTCGGACTCGGTGATGAGCTGCGCGGCGAACTTCTTGACGTGCGCGGGGTCGTCGGCGGCGAGGACGAGGGTCTCGGACAGCAGGCCGATGGCGCCGATCGGGGTCTTCAGCTCGTGCGAGATGTTGGCGACGAAGTCGCGGCGGACTTCGTCGATGCGCCGGCTCTCGGTCAGGTCGTCCGCCGTGAGCAGGACGTACCGGTTGCCGAGCTGGGCGGCGCGGAAGCTGAGGTAGCCGATGAGCTCCCCGTGACGGCCGCGCGGGAGCTCGAGGTCCTCCGACCCCATCTCCCCGCTCTTGCGCACCCGGTCGATCAGGTCGAGCAGTTCGTGGTGCACCAGCCGCCGGCGCACGACGAGTCCCGCGGTGAGCGCCTGGGGGGATGCCGCGACGACCGTGTTCGACGGGTCGATGACGACCGCCGGGTTGTGCATCGTCGCGATGACCGCTGCGACGCCGTCCGGCAGGGTCCGCTCCGCCACGTCGGCAGCACGTGCCGTCCGCTCGGCGGTGATGATCAGCACCACGACGCCCGCGCCGAAGACCCCGCCGAGGAGCATCGACAGTGGCACGAGCCACGCGTTGTCCATGCCGCCAGTGTAGGGATGGTCACGCGGGGTTCCGGTACCGTTCACCGTCTGTGGAAGGACAGAACGCGAAGCGTTCAGCCCCGCGTCACCGTTCGTTCACCTGGGCTGACGACACTCGTCCGGTACGCAGAGAGAGGTACTCCCCCATGCGCGAAGTCTTCCAGCAGGAACTCCAGGACGTCCAGGAGCGACTGACCGAGATCGCCGGGCTCGTCGAGTCCGCCATCACCCGAGCCACCCAGGCCTTCAGCGACTCCGACGTCGCCCTCGCCGAAGAGGTGATCGCCGACGACGAGAAGATCGACCTCGCCGCGAACAGCCTCGACGAGATCGCGATCGACATCCTCGCCCGCCAGGCACCGGTGGCCCGCGACCTGCGCGTCGTCGTGACCGCCCTGCGCGTCAGCTCCTCGCTCGAGCGCATGGGCGACATGGCCGAGCACATCGCGCAGCTCGCCCGCCAGCGCTTCCCCGAGAAGGTCGTGCCGAAGGGCCTGCGCAGCACGTTCAAGGAGATGGGCCGGCACGACGTCGCGATGGCGCAGAAGCTCACGCGGCTGCTCGCCACCGAGGACATCGCACTGTCGGCCGAGATCCGCGACGAGGACGACGCCGTCGACGAGCTGCACGCCAGCGTGTTCGACTTCGTGCTCGGCGAGGCCTGGAAGGGCGGACCGATCGACACCGTCGACGCCACCCTGGCCTCGCGCTACCACGAGCGCTTCGCCGACCACGCGGTCTCGATCGCGAAGAAGGTCGAGTACCTGGCGACCGGCGACTGGACCGGCGCGTCCACGTCGACCGCGGCGGTCTGACCCGACCCGATCGGTCTGCGAGGATCGTGGCATGGCCCAGGTCGCGATCATCGTCAACGGCATGCCCGGTTCCGGCAAGAGCAGCATCGGCACGGCACTCGCCGAAGTGCTCGGTTGCCCGTTCCTGTCGAAGGACCGCATCAAGGAGCCCCTCGCCGACGTCGTCGGCCCGATGATCGCCTCGCGTCCGCTCGGCGGCATCGCGATGGACACGATGTGGTCCATGGCGCGGGCCGTCGAGGCGGGGGTCGTCCTCGACGCCGTCTGGCTGCCGTCGCACGACCGGGACCGCCTGGAGGCAGGACTCGCGTCCGCCGGGTCGCCTCGCGCCGTCGAGGTGTGGTGCGACACGGACCGTGCCACGGCCGAGCAGCGGCTGCGCGACCGGTACGACCCGGGCACCGTACCGGTGCGGCACGAGGTGCACGGAGACCTGGCCGACGTGCTGGCCTTCTGGGACGAGCACGGAGACGACGCCCGGCCCGTCGGGCTGCCCGGCGTCTCGGTGATCCGGGTCGACACGACGAAGCCCTACGACGTCGGGGCCCTGGTGCAGGAGATCGCGTCGCACTTCGTCTGACCGTCACACTCCGCGTGGTCCGGCGTCGCCTGCCCGGACACAGCGAAGGCCGCAGCCCCGTCGGGAATGCGGCCTTCGTCGTTCGCGTGGGTGCTACTTCTTGGCACCCTGGGCGGCCACGGCGGCGGCGCCGGCGGCGGCGGCTTCGGGGTCCAGGTAGTAGGCGGGCTTCGTCGGCGTGAAGTCGTCGTCGAGCTCGTACACCAGCGGGATGCCCGTCGGGATGTTCAGGCCGGCGATGTCGTCGTCGGAGATGCCGTCGAGGTGCTTCACGAGCGCACGCAGCGAGTTGCCGTGGGCCGTCACCAGCACGGTCTTGCCGGCGGCGAGGTCCTTCGTGATGTCGGACTCCCAGTACGGCAGCAGGCGGTCGATCACGAGCTTGAGCGACTCGGTGCGGGGCAGCTGGTCGCCGAGCTCGGCGTACCGGCGGTCACCGAACTGCGACCACTCGGCGTCGTCGGCGATGGGGGGCGGCGGGACGTCGAAGGAGCGGCGCCATTCCATGAACTGCTGCTCGCCGTACTCGGCCAGGGTCTGGGCCTTGTCCTTGCCCTGCAGGTCGCCGTAGTGGCGCTCGTTGAGGCGCCAGTCGCGCTTCACCGGCAGCCAGGCCAGGTCGGCCTGCAGCAGCGCGATGTCCGCCGTCTGGATCGCACGGGTCAGGAGCGAGGTGTACAGGACGTCGGGGACGATGCCGGACTCGGCGATGAGGTCGCCGGCGCGCTTCGCCTCCTTCTCGCCCAGCTCGCTGAGCCGGACGTCGACCCAACCGGTGAACAGGTTCTTCTGGTTCCAGTCACTGTTGCCGTGACGGAGCAGGACGAGCGTGGAGGTCATGCCTGCGAGTCTACCGAGCGGTACCGGCCCCGTACCCTTGACGCATGCCCATCGGGAACGTCACGCGCGGGACGACCGGGTACAACCGGCTCCGCCGCGTCGACCGGTGGATCGCGACCCTGCCGGTCCTGCGCCGGACGGACGACCCGCTCGTCGCCGACGTCGGTTACGGCGCCTCACCGACCACCACCCTCGAACTGCGCGACCGGCTGGCCGCGGTCCGTCCGGACGTCGAGGTGACCGGCATCGAGATCGAGCCCTCGCGGGTCGCGCTCGCGAACGCCGGGACGCGCGACGGTGTGACCTTCCGCCTGGGGGGCTTCGAGACGCCGACGCCCGGGCAGCGCCGGCCCGCCGTCATCCGGGCGTTCAACGTGCTGCGGCAGTACGACGAGTCCGCGGTGGTGGGCTCGTGGCGCATCATGCAGGACCGGCTGCAGCCCGGTGGTGCACTCGTCGAGGGGACCTGCAACGAGGTCGGCCGGGTGGCCTCGTGGGTGACGCTGGACGACGTCGCTCCGCAGACCTTCACGGTGTCGCTCCGGCTCGCTGACCTCGACGTGCCGAGCATCGTCGCGGAACGGCTGCCGAAGGCCCTGATCCACCGGAACGTGCCCGGCGAGCGGGTGCACGCGTTCCTGCGCGACCTCGACCTGTCGTGGGCGGTCGCCGCGCCACTCGGCACCTACGGACCCCGGCAACGGTGGATCGCCACGGTGCGCGGGATGCGTGACCGCGGCTGGCCGGTGCTGCACGGGGTGACGCGCTGGCGGCTCGGCGAGCTCAGCGTCCCGTGGTCGGCCGTCGAGCCCGCCTGACCCTGCGACGCAGAAACACCGGTGTTCACGCTCCGAACACCCGCAAACCGCGGTGCGACCGGCGAACACCGGTGTCTTGCGACCGTCAACGGGGAGCTAGGAGCGCTTGACGGCCCCGAGACGGGGCAGGCGCGGGACGTTCGCCGTCGCACCGGCCTCGGGCGGGACGATGGTCTCCTGCGCCGCGGTCACCACGACGTCGTCGGCCTCGAGCCGCAGCGTCGCGGTGGGGTCGAGGGAGCGCTTGACCACGGCGAGCCCGATCGGACCGAGCTCGTGGTGGATCGCCGAAGCAGAGAGCCGACCGACCTGCTTGTCGTCGAGCAACACCGGGGTGCCGGGTGCCGGCAGCACGCCGTCCGACCCGTCGAGGTGCAGCAGCACGGCCCGGCGCGGCGGGTGCCCGAGGTTGTGGACCTTGGCGACGGTCTCCTGCCCGCGGTAGCAGCCCTTCGACAGGTGCACGGCGGAACGGAGCCAGTCGAGCTCGTGCGGGATCGTCCGCTCGTCGACGTCGGACAGGGTCGGGCGCCACGCGGCGATCCGCAGGGCCTCGTACGCGAGCAGGCCCGCGACGGGCACGTCCGACGCGGCGATCGCGGCCGCGGTGCCGGGGGTGACCACGGCGATCCGCAACGTCCAGTCGGAGCCGGGGTGCGCCTCCGGGTCGGCGTAGCCCCACCCGCCGGGCGTGACGACGCCCCACGGGTCGACCCACTCGGCGACGGGTGGTTCCGGCAGTTCCACCGACGCGAACGGTGCGGCCTCGCCGAGCCAGCCGAGGGACACGAAGTCGGCCGAACGGTCGGCGACCTCGACCCGGAGCATGAAGCGCATCGAGTCGAGCCAGCCCGCGAGCGGTGCCGCGTCAGCGCGCTCCGTGAGCAGCCAGACCGTCGCACCGTCGTCGACGACGCGGGCCGCGTGCTCGACGCGGCCGGCCTGGTCGAGCACGAGGGTCTCGGTGCTGACGCCGGTCGGCAGGCCGGTGAGCTGCTGCGAGGTGATCGAGTTGAGCCACGACAGCCGGTCCGGCCCGGAGACCGTGACGACGCCCAGACCGAGCTCGACGACGGCGCGACCGCGGGACAGCAGGCGCTGCTCCCCGATCGGGTTGCCGAAGTGCGCGGCGACGCCGTCGGCCGCGACGCTGTCGGCCGCGACGAAACCGTCACGCGCGGCGAACACCGACATCAGTCGACCTTCGCGAGCTGCCCCGAGGCGTGCGAGGTGAGTTCGCGACCGAGCGCGGCGATGTCCCACGCCCAGAAGAGCTTGCCCTCGACCAGTCCGTACAGACGGGTCGCGGCGGAGTAGTCCTTCGCGTTCGGCGAGCGCAGCACGGCGTCGGTCGACAGGTCGATCCGACCCTTGAGGACGCGGCCGACGTAGAGCTCGTTGACGCCCGTCGGGTGGATGATCGCGGCCTCGACGTCGAAGCCGTCCGTGGTGTTGCGGAGCGCCTCGACACTCTCGACCGTGCTGAAGGGCGTGGGCCCGTCGCCCAGGAGCATCGCGGGACCGCGGTCGCCGGGCTCGGTGGGACGGTCGATCCGCCAGTAGCCCATCTCGGCGGCGAGCGGGGTGTGGTCGTCGTCGAGCAGCCAGGTGGTCGACGAGTAGTTCAGGTACGGCAGGCCGTCGTGGCTGAAGCTGACGCGCTGGCCGAACTCGTAGTTCCGGACCTCGTCGTCGTCACCGACCGGGTACTCGACCACGCCGGTGCCCTCCCACACGCCGACCAGCCACGACAGCGGGACCAGTTCGGGGGCGAGGCCCTCGGGCAGCTCGATCAACGCTGGCCCTTGAACAGCTTCACGACGACGACCACCGAGATGAACGCGATCGCGAGCGACGCCAGGCCGAGCAGGCCGACGTAGAAGAGCTCGAGCGCAAGCAGCGAATCCATGCTCGGAGTCTACGCGGCTCGGCTCAACGCGCCAGGAGCACCACCGCGGTGACGAGGACCACGACGAACGCCCCGGACGACGCGATGCTGATCCGTTCGACCAGACCGTCCTTCGTGGCGGTGATGAGCTGCAGCACGAAGCTGACCATCACGCAGGCGACGAAGACGAGCAGCAGCCAGGCGAAGGCGTCGCGCTCGGCCAGGGTCAGCACGAGCACGGCCCCGACGACCGCCAGCACCCAGACCGGCAGGACGGACGTCAGCCGCAGGCGACGCTGGTCGGTGGGGTGCACGGGCTCGGTCACGCGCTCCATCATGGCAGGGACGTGCGGAACGCACGCACCGTGCGGTGCGGTGCTCGCACCGTGCGGTGCGGGACGACGCGCAATCCGTCCGGCCGGATGAGTCCTTCCCGAGCATCACTAGGATGTCTCCACGACGTCATCCACCTCCGGAGGTCCTGTGGCACAGCTCCTGGTACTCACCTCGACCGCGCCCGGAGACGTCCTGCCGAGCCTGGGCCTCCTGAGCCACCGGATCCGCCACGTGCCGGCCGAGGCCGCACAGCTGGTCAACGCCCCGCAGAGCGACCTGATGTTCGTGGACGCCCGCACCGACCTGGTCAGCGCGAAGGCCCTGTGCAAGATCCTCGCCTCGTCGGGGTCGACCACGCCGATCGTGCTCGTCGTCACCGAGGGCGGGCTGACCGCGGTGAACAGCGACTGGAACGTCGACGACGTCGTGCTCGAGAGCGCCGGCCCGGCCGAGATCGACGCCCGGATCCGGCTGTCGGCCGGTCGTGCGGCGAAGGGCCAGACGAGCTCGAAGATCCAGGCGTCGGGCGTCGTCATCGACGAGGCCAGCTACTCCGCCAAGGTGCGTGGCCGGCCGCTCGACCTGACGTTCAAGGAGTTCGAGCTCCTGCGCTTCTTCGCCACCCACCCGTCACGCGTCTTCACCCGCGAGCAGCTGCTCAGCGAGGTCTGGGGCTACGACTACTTCGGTGGTACCCGCACGGTCGACGTGCACGTCCGACGGCTGCGGGCCAAGCTCGGCGACCTCGAGTCGCTCATCGGCACCGTCCGCAACGTCGGGTACCGCTTCAACGTCTACGACGACGAGGCCGAGCGCCTGATGGGGCAGTAGTGCTGCCCGACCTCGGCAGCTTCGTCGCCCCCGGCGAGGCTCCCCCGTTCTCCGACCAGACCCTGGTGGACGTCCGCGCGGGGCGCGCGACCGTCCTGACCGTCGACCACGGGGTCGCGGTGGTCCGTGACGGCGAGCTGGAACTCGTCGTCGCCCAGGAGGCCCGTGGCCGGGGCATCGGCACGGCCCTGGTGACGCAGGCGCTCGCGCTGGGCGGCGGAGCCGCTCCCCGGCTCGCGTGGGCGCACGGGGACCACCCGGCAGCGCGTGCGCTGGCGGAGCGGTTCGGCTGGCGTGCGGTCCGCACGCTGCTGCAGCTCCGCGCGCCCGTCGGCGACTCCGATGTCGACGTCGCCGCCGACGTCGAGCTGCCCGACGGCTACTCCCTGTCGGCGTTCCGCCCCGGCACCGACGACGAGACCGACTGGCTCGCGCTGAACGCCGCCGCCTTCGCGCACCACCCCGAGCAGGGGCGGATGACGCTCGACGACCTGCGCGCCCGCGAGGCCGACGACTGGTTCTCCGGCGACGACCTGCTGTTGCTCCGCGACGCCTCCGGGCAGCTCGCGGGCTCGTGCTGGCTCAAGGTCGAGGACGGCATCGGCGAGTTCTACGCGGTCGCCGTCCGGCCCGACCTGCAGGGGCAGCGGCTCGGTGGGGTGCTGATGCGTGCGGGCACCGCTCGGCTGCGCGGCCGCGGCCTGACCGCCGCCGCACTGTACGTCGAGGGGGACAACGAGCCGGCGCTGGCGCTGTACCGGCGCTCGGGGTTCGTGCAGCACGCGATCGACGTGCAGTACGCGGCGTCGGACGACGCGGCGTAGCGCTCCCTCCACACACGAACGGTTCACCACCGGTTTCCACAGCGTCCACCGATGCCCCTCCGACCGCAGGAGCCGGGTGGCAGGATGTGGGGATGGACACCGAACCGCAGCTCGACGGCGAATCCGTCGCACCCGACCTCGACGACTTCGACGAGGTCGTCGAGATCGAGCACGAGTCGCTGCCCACGGACCGCTACTTCGACCGCGAGCTCAGCTGGCTCCGGTTCAACCAGCGCGTGCTCGAGCTCGGTGAAGACCGCACGCAGCCCCTGCTGGAGCGGGCGAACTTCCTGGCGATCTTCGCATCCAACCTCGACGAGTTCTTCATGGTCCGGGTCGCCGGCCTGAAGCGCCGCATCGACACCGGCATCGCCGTCCCGACCAACGTCGGTCGTGCCCCCAGCGACGTCCTGCGCGACATCGCGAAGAAGGCGCACGAGCTGCAGGACCGGCACGCCCAGGCCTTCATCGGGTCGCTCAAGCCCGACCTCGACGCCGCGGGCATCCACATCGAGCACTGGTCCGACCTGGACGAAGCCGACCGGCAGCGGATGCGGGAGTACTTCAACGAGCAGATCTTCCCGGTGCTCATGCCCCTGGCCGTCGACCCGGCGCATCCGTTCCCCTACATCTCCGGGCTCTCGCTCAACCTGGCGGTTCGGGTCCGCAACCCGAAGTCGCAGCGCCAGGAGTTCGCGCGCCTCAAGGTGCCGCAGAACTTCTCCCGCTTCATCAAGCTCCCCGACGACAACTCCGGCCGGATGCGCTTCATCCCGCTCGAAGACCTCATCGCGAACCACCTCGACGACCTGTTCCCGGGGATGGAGGTCCTTGAGCACCACGTGTTCCGGGTCACCCGCAACGAGGACGTCGAGATCGAGGAGGACGAGGCCGAGAACCTCATCCAGGCCCTCGAGCGCGAGCTCCTGCGCCGCCGGTTCGGTCCGCCGATCCGTCTCGAGATCACCGAGGACATGGACCCGGTGACCCTCGACCTGCTCGTGCGTGAGCTCGACATCACCGAGGAAGAGGTCTTCCGGTTGCCGTCGCCGCTCGACCTCGGCGGACTGTTCGAGATCTCGAAGATCAACCGTCCGGACCTGCACTACCCCAAGCACGTGCCGACCACGCCGGTGCAGTTCCAGCCGGGTGAGCCGAACACGAAGCCCGACCTGTTCCGCGCGATCAAGGCGAACGACGTCCTGGTCCACCACCCCTACGAGTCCTTCGCCACGAGCGTGCAGGCGTTCCTCGAGCAGGCCGCAGCCGACCCGAACGTCCTCGCGATCAAGCAGACCCTGTACCGCACCTCCGGCGACAGCCCCATCGTCGAAGCGCTCATCGACGCCGCGGCCGCCGGCAAGCAGGTCCTCGCCCTGGTCGAGATCAAGGCCCGCTTCGACGAGCAGAACAACATCACCTGGGCCCGGAAGCTCGAGAAGGCCGGCGTCCACGTCGTCTACGGCCTGGTGGGGCTCAAGACGCACTCGAAGCTGGTGCTCGTCATCCGGCAAGAGGGCGGGACGCTCAAGCACTACAGCCACATCGGCACGGGCAACTACAACCCGAAGACCTCGCGCATCTACGAGGACATGGGGCTCTTCACCTCGGACGACACGGTGGGCAAGGACCTGACCCGCCTGTTCAACGAGCTGTCCGGCTACGCCATCGAGAAGAAGTTCAAGCGCCTGCTCGTTGCACCGCTGCACCTGCGGAAGGGCCTGCTCAAGCGCATCCAGACCGAGGCCGCGAACGCCCGTGCCGGCAAGCGCTCGGGCATCCGGATCAAGGTCAACTCGATGGTCGACGAGCAGATCATCGACGCGCTGTACCTGGCGAGCCAGGCCGGTGTGCCGGTCGACGTCTGGGTGCGCGGCATCTGCTCGCTCAAGCCGGGCATGGAAGGCGTCAGCGACACCATCCGCGTGCGGAGCATCGTCGGCCGCTACCTCGAGCACTCCCGCGCGTTCGCGTTCCACAACGACGGCGACCCGGCGGTGTTCATCGGCAGCGCAGACATGATGCACCGCAACCTCGACCGTCGCGTCGAGGCGCTCGTGCGGCTGACCGCCCCGGACCACATCAACGAGGTCCAGGAGATGTTCGACCTGGCGATGGCCGACACCGCCAGCTCGTGGCACCTGGAGTCCGACGGCGAGTGGACGCGGCACTCCACCGATGATGCGGGCCGTCCGCTCGAGGACGTGCAGAATGTGACCATGCGGAAGATCTCGGCCCGGAAGCGCTCGACTCGGTGAGCGGCGGTCCCTCGGGTCCCGTCGTCGCTGCGGGTGCGGTCGTCTGGCGCGAACAGGACGGCACGCCGCTCGTGCTGCTCATCCACCGCGACCACCACAAGGACGTCTCGCTGCCCAAGGGCAAGGTGGACCCGGGCGAGGCCGTCCCGACGACGGCCGTGCGCGAGATCGACGAGGAGACCGGGTACCGCGTCCACCTCGGCGCACCGCTCGGCACCGCCGAGTACGTGCTGCCGAACGGCCGCGACAAGGTCGTGCACTACTGGGCGGCCCGGGTCTCGGCCAAGGAGTACGCCCGCGCGGGCGCCTTCGTGCCGAACCACGAGGTCGCGGCGCTCGAGTGGGTCACCATCGACGACGCCCGCAACCGCCTGACGTACGAGCGTGACGTCGCGATCCTCGACCGGTTCGCCGAACGCGCCGCCGCCGGACAGCACCGCACGTTCGCCCTGATCACCCTGCGCCACGCGAAGACCGTGCCCGGCTCGGACTGGGACGGCCCCGATGCCACCCGTCCGCTGCTGCCCGTGGGCCGCTCGCAGGCCAAGGCCGCCGCGGCACCGGTCGCGGCGTTCGGCCCGAAGAAGATCGTGAGCAGCACGGCGGCGCGGTGCCTCGCGACCGTCGAACCGCTGTCCGCCGCGACGAAGCTCGGCGTCTCGAGCACTCCGGACCTCAGCCAGGACGCCCACGACCGCGGAGCCGCCGACGTCAAGGGCGTCGTCCGGCGCCGGCTCGACAAGGGCAAGACCGCCGTGTTGTGCTCGCACGGCCCGGTGCTGCCCGACATCATCGCCCGAATCGCCACCGCGACCGCCGACGAGTCCGGCCGGTTCGACCTGCGCCGCGCCGCGATGCTTTCGGTCGGGGACTTCTCCGTCATGCACATCGCCGGGGACACGCTCGTCGCGGTCGAGACGCACCGCAACACGATCTCGGCGTAGCCCGCCACCGGCGGACCGCAGCGCCGGCGGATCGCAGCGCCGCAGCGTCGCCGCACCGCAGCGCCGCCGGACCGCAGCGGATGCGCCCGGCACCCGACCACACGACGGGGCCGCGCCGCGCCCGGAAACGCGATCCGGGCCTCCCGACCGCTCGTCCGCGATCATGCGTGCGCATCTTCCGAACGAGCGCACAGTGCCCCCGATCCTGCTCCCTGCGGGGGTGCGGCGCACGCCGCCCCGACGTGGACAACCCCTCGTTCACCTCCCGTTCACCAGCGGGGGTGATTGCGGTCACCTCGCGTCCCTACAGTCGCTCCCGGGTCGGCACCGGCCCAGGGACCGCAGTGGTCCCACTGCATTCCATTCCCGAAGGGACCCCTGTGAACATCAAGCGAATCGGTTCGATCGCAGCAATCGCGATCGCCGGCGCAGTCGTGCTCTCCTCGTGCGCGGCGAACGAGGACGCGGGCAGCACCGAGTCCTCCTCCACCAGCGGCAGCGACTACTCGAAGCTCTCCGGCACCCTGACCGGCTCCGGCTCGTCGGCACAGCAGACCGCGCAGGCCACCTGGGCCGCCGGTTTCCAGAACGAGGCCTCGGGCGTCACCGTGAACTACACGCCGGACGGCTCCGGCGCCGGTCGCGAGAACTTCATGTCGGGTGCCGCCGACTTCGCCGGCTCCGACGCCGCGCTGAAGGACGAGGAGCTCTCGGGCACCTTCGAGTCCTGCAAGGCGGACACCAAGGGCATCGACATCCCCGTCTACATCTCCCCGATCGCCATCGCGTACAAGGTCGACGGCGTCAGCGACCTGACCCTCGACGCGAAGACCATCGCGGGCATCTTCTCGGGCAAGATCACCAAGTGGGACGACTCGCAGATCGCCGACCTGAACAAGGACGCGAAGCTGCCGGACTCGAACATCACGGTCGTGCACCGCTCCGACGACTCGGGCACCACGCAGAACTTCTCGGAGTACGTCTCCGCGAACGCTGGCGACGTCTGGACCGAAGAGCCCAGCCAGACCTTCCCGTACTCGGTCGGTGACAGCGCGAAGGGCACCTCGGGTGTCGCCTCCGCGATGGGCAACGCCACCGACGCCATCACCTACATCGACGACTCCGGTGCCGGTGACCTCGACCGCGCGAAGCTGATGGTCGGCGACAAGGCGACCGAGATCTCGGCCGACGGTGCCGCGCAGGTCGTCGCCGACTCGGAGATCGCGACCGGCCGTGAGGACAACGACCTCGCGATCGACATCGACCGCAAGGACACCGCTGACGGTGCCTGGCCGCTGGTCCTCGTCTCCTACGCCATCGCGTGCCAGGAGTACAAGGACGCCGACAAGGCCGAGCTCGTGAAGGGCTACCTCGACTACGTCGTCTCGAGCGCCGCTCAGGACGCCGCTGCCAAGGAGGCCAAGTCGGCCGCCCTCTCCTCCGACCTCGCGTCGAAGGCCAAGGACGCGGTCGCGTCCATCAAGTAGGGCCCCCTGAGCGCCCGGACGCCGGTCCCACCCACCTGACCGGCGTCCGGGCCCTCGCCCGTCCGGGCGCCCGGACGAGCAGCAAGTCCGGGCACCCGGACGAGCAGCAAGTCCGGGCCCTGTCTCTTATACACATCT
>NZ_QKLE01000033.1:0-33377 GCF_003224275.1 Curtobacterium sp. MCSS17_011
CTGCCGCTGTTGAGGACTTCTTGCCAGTTCATGCAGCATCTCCAGTCGGGTCGCTGCTTCGGCGGAAGGTCCGCTGGCGCCCATCGTCCACCACATCGCCGACGAGCGTTAGGGGTTGCGCGAGAAGGTGATGTCGTGCAGGGCGCCAATCAGCGCTCATGGCCGGGGCGAGGGCGTCTTCTGGCAGAGCACGGGTAGCCGTGGCCAGGGCTTGCGCAGCCTCGCCCTGCAAGGAGATCGGATGGCAGGGCGGCCGTGAGGAGCAGTGCGGTCGTGCGGCTTCGCGCAATCGGTCGTGATTCCCTTCCGCCAGCGAGGTGGTCCTCCGTATCGTGAGCCCTGACATCACTGGCTTACTGAGCCGGTGAGGTCAGGGGCTCAAGCCTTCTGATCCGGTGGGGTGCGCGGACCCGAAACGCTCGCCCCACCGGATTGCTCCAGTCACATCCCGAGACACAGCGACTGGACGACGGGACGCAGGCGCAGCGTGTTCCAATAGCCGATCCTCGACCGGCCCCTACCTCCCGCGCTTCCGCTTGATCCAAGTGCCGAGCCCTTGCGCGAACACGACGGCCCCACATACGACGAGCACACCGACCAGCACCGGCGTCGGAATCATGTTCAGAGGTCCTTGATTCACGCGATCTTCCGGAGCCGCGACCACCGGTCCGACGACGACGCCCATGATGACGAAAACCGCCCCGAGCCCCATCTCTGCGACCGGAGGGGTGAGTTGAAGAACTTAGCCATCCGATGCCTTTCTGTCCTCGAACTTCGCGCCCTGCGAGCGCACGACCGCTCAAACCATGGTGTCCCGGTAGCCGGTCGTTCATCGGGACACCGCTGGCGGTCCTTGCCGTGGCGAGCAGTACCAGTGAACTACTGGTCCGGTGATTCCCGTATGCCTGTCCCGCAAAAATGCCCGGTGACGGGGGTCTAAACGCTACAGTGGCCCGGTGCTCATCGGCTATGCCCGCGTTTCGACTTCCGGCCAAGATCTCGCAGCGCAGCGAGACGGCCTCCGCACCCTGGGCGTGTCTGACGAGGACGTGCACGTCGATCACGGATTGTCGGGCACGACTCGAGCGCGCCCCGGGCTCCGGGAAGCGCTGGCGGCGTGCCGCGCGGGGGACACATTGGTCGTGACCAAGCTCGACCGGCTTGCCCGATCGCTGCGCGATGCGACGGACATCGCTGACGAGCTCACGAAGAAGGGCGTCGCGTTGAACCTCGGGGGAGCGGTCTACAACCCGACCGACCCGGTAGGCCGGCTGCTGTTCAACGTGCTGGGGATGGTCGCCGAGTTCGAAGCTGACCTCATCCGTGCTCGGACACGTGAGGGTATGGCGATCGCGAAAGCAGCCGGCAAGCTTCGAGGCCGGAAGCCAAAGCTCACCGTCTCGCAGGAGAAGCACCTGGTGTCGTTGTACCGCGCTGGAGGGCACACGACGAGCGAGATCGCGGAGCTGTTCGGGGTGGCGCGCTCAACCGTGTACCGAGCAGTCCAGCGCGGCGGCGCCGAGTAGCCACCCGGATCGGGGCGGAGGAAGCGTGCGCCGGAACGCTGCGCACCGCGTTTCGCGACCCAGTGTTCCCGTTTCTTCCATGTCGAAGTATCGTCGTTTTGCTACGCCGCGGACCCTAGCCGCGGTCGCTCGTCCCCTCGTTACCGGGCTGGCCTCGTCGTGATCGCACGTCGTACCCGACGGCGTCGTAGCGCGAGGGCGCCTGCCCGGACCCGAACCAGCGCAGGCGCCCTCGGTCCTTCTTCGTAGCAACCCCCGCAAGCGTTTGCGAATCCGTGGCGTTTGCTCACTATCAGTCGGCACCGTCGCTCACACCGATGGCGTCCGGTGTTGCGGCGTCTCTAGACCTTGCACGGAAGCGTGGCACTGACGCGCATTCCCACCCCAATGCAACACCAACCAGGTCTCGGAGGAGGCGTAGCAGTGGGGTATACCTCAGAGCGACGGGTGCCGGTTGGCACCTTGGGTGCTGATCAAGGACGAGCCGTAGGATTCACTGAGGTTGAGTGTCACACCCAGACGCGGTCACTGGAAGCATCAGCGGAGACGAGGAATTACGTTGACTGATTGGCAGCGACTTTCAGTGCGGGACGGGCGGAAGGCTCCAATCGCGCTGACCGCTAGTTTCAGCCCTCCCGCAACCGTCGCGTTGGTGCACTGGCTCGAGGGGGCGTTCGGATACCGTGACTCGCGTGGGGGGACGAGAGAGAAACTGGTCCTCGATGTGGCTCTTGCTGTCGACACTGCGGTGAATCCGCGTAACTATCAAAATCCGCCGGTACGCCAGCTCCTCAACCAGGTCGAACGCGACGACGATCTCATGCTGGACGTGCTCGACGCAGTTCTCCATCTCGGGAACTTGCACGCGGCGACCGCTTCTGACCTGCGCGCTTTGCTTCAGCAGGCATTTTCCATCTGGACCGTTGCGGATAACAACGGCGCTTTGGAGCGTCGCGTCACCGAAGAGCTTCATAATGCGTATCACGAGGTTGTTCAAGCAAACGATGAAGCTGCGCTCGATCTGCAGGAGGCCTGGACGCAGCTCTACGGGCTGACGCCGAATCCTTCGGATGCCTGGGATCATGCAATCAAGGCTATGGAAACCGCCCTTGTACCTCTGGTGGCTCCGAGAAACAAACGTGCAACGCTTGGAACCGTCATCACGGAACTGCAGAAAGAGCCGGAGGGCGTACGTTTCGATCTCGGTGCAACACCAGATTTGGCCAAGGTGCTTCGTTTTGCGTGGCCTAATCCAGACCGCCATGGCGGAAATGAGCACCGAACGCCGGCAGAGCGGGAAGCGGCCGCCGTTGTGCACCTAGCAATCACAGTGGTGGAGTGGCAGCGCCGAGGAGTCATCACCTCCAGCGGCGTGTGATGCGCTAGGTAGGTCGAGGCGGAGCCGGAAAATCACGCCTGACCGGCAACCATCCCAATTTAAGCTTTGATACCCCCACCAAAATAGGGCTGAGGTGCAGGCATGCATAAGGTAGGAGCGTCTGAAGATCCTGTTCGGAACAAGATGCACGCGATATTTGCCGCCGAGGAGCAAAAACTCCTTGCGCAGCTCAATCAATTTCGAGCGGGATTTTCCCACAATTTAAGCAAAGGGGAATCGGCCGAACACGCGGTGCGTAGCTTTTTGGTTAAGCACATGCCCCGCCGATTCGGGGTGGGCGCGGGGCAAGTCTTTGACCGCTGGGGTGCCGAGACGAATCAGCTTGACATCATACTGACTAATGATGACCAGCCCTTGAATCACGGTTCGCACGATGCGGGATATTATCTCGCCGAGGGTACATCGGGTATGGCAGAGGTAAAAACTACTTTAACCAAACAAACCCTTCAGGACATTGTGAAGAAGGGTCAAAGCGTGCGTAGTTTGACCCCCGATCCGCCCCAAAAAAACGAGCTGATGTCAATCACGCAGTCAGATGGTGTTCGATTTATTGACTCATTCCCTTTCTTCGCGGTGGCCTTCGAGACCTCCCTCGCGCAAGATCGGGTGCTTGCCTTGCTCAATGAAGTCGCTCCTGTCGATATTAGCGCCGTCCGCCGCGATACGCTAGCTCCGCTGGATGCTTTGTTTGTATTAGGTCATGGTGCGTACATCAATCTTGCAGATGGACGGGGCTCCCTCTCCTTTCTTTGGCCGGATGGTTCAGTTGGGGCTGGCTGGGTGAGAATCGGGGACGATGCACTTTATGCGCTATTTCTATGGCTCGACGCTGTTGTGCAACGTAGATATCGATGGCACGGCATCGCAACCTCCTATCTCATCCGAATGGTTCAATCTGCCGATCTTGCATTCGGCGATGAACCCACGGCGTAGCCGAGGCTGAGGGAAAGCATCGCGCTCGTTTGGGATATCGCTTACGTGCGGCGCGTGAGAACGGCGCGCTGACATAAGAGCCCTGTATCAGCGCCAGCGGGAGTGGTAGGCAAAATCAGGGGTGGTCGTTCGCGCTGGACTCAGGTGATCTCGAAGTATCACGCAAGACGGCGTCATCGCCCAGCCTGGCGTCAAACGGTTGTTATCGCGTTGTGTGGATCGCCTGCAAGCGAAAACTGATTGGCCCGCGTATGCTCTAATCATGAATTGGGGCAATCCAGAAGACCTAGCTAAGTTTGTCAATGCGGTCACCCCTAGTGTGGTAGGCGGCGCGTTTTCGATCGCTGGTGTGCTTGTGCTTTTCTGGCTTCAGCAGCGCGCCCAGCGCAAAGCAGACCGCGTATCTCGCCGGATTGATGCCGTGGAGCATTTAATGGAGACGCTGGAGAATGCTCGCCAAGCTTTCCGTGGAGGCGTTTCGATTGACGCGGATCACATGGGTAAAATGCTAGCAAATTCCTGGCGCTTTGCCTGGCTGCTTGAGGCGAAGGAGCGTCCGGTCGCGGATTGGGCATGGGCTGTACTCACAGAAACAATCGCGAGAACAGTCAGCATGGAGGTCGGCAGGCGCGATCAAGAACTTGCGACTGTTACGGCTGCTGTCATGACCGGATTGAATGATTGGCGCACCGGGGCCCGCAAAATGTCTTGGTTTGCAGACGAGACGAAGAGAATCTCCGATGGTTTGAGTGCAACCGGTCCTGCCTAATGGTCGCGGCGGGATAACTTCGGGAGATCCGTGGACGGCGGTCGGTGTCCACTCCGCGTGGGTGCTCGTGGAGGAGCTGGTGAGCCGTCGAGCGCTTGGTTCTTCGCTGACATAAGAGACGCTATCGGCGTCTCCTAGAAATCGTTGGCGGTATGCGGCGCGTGGGCTTCCGGGCAAACCGATAACGATACGCGCGTCAGGTGTGATTGCTGCCGTTACTCAATACCGCCGGCATGAGCACCGGCGCAGTACGGGTCCGCGAGGACGGATGCTGAGCGTTGCCAACCGAGGGTGGCGCAGAGATAGGCTATCGGCGGGGGAACCCGCGTGAGCGTCCGCGGAGCGATGCGAAACGAGTCGGCCAAGCGGGCACACGCGAAATGCGGGCGACCTCCATGTAGCGGCGACGGAGCTCTCGGCTTACCCGCCGCTGAAATAGGATCGATGGTGCCGGTGCTGTCGCCTGGGATGCCGCCCCCGAGTAACGCTACGTGTACGTATACGCCGACACTGGGGCAGGCGCGTAGTGGTCTGTTTGTCAGACAATTCTTGCCGTTTCATTTAGCTGATCTGCATCGGCGATTCTTTTTACAGTGGCTTCCTAGCATGCGGCTGAAGCCTGACGCGCTCTACTCGTACCGCCTCGACGCCGTTCGCGCACAAATATCGGTACTCATACGCGCGCATCGGCACCCCGCACTCTTCGAGCCACGCAAGCTGGCAGTGCGTGTGTTCGAGGATTCTCGATGCGACGATTGCGACCACCGATCCCATTTCCGCGCGCCCGGGCAGACGTCTCCCGAACTTCGCCTCGTACTCTTCGGCGAGTTGGGCACCGTCGTTGCACCGAGCATATAGTTGGGCCAGATCTCTGAGAGTGAGCGAGGCAATCCACGTAGCGTGACCGACGATCTGGTCCAATATCTTGCGCGGAGCGTAGTTCAGTTTCAGTTCGATGACCCAGACCTGGCCCTCGGCGTCGAGGGCGAGTAAATCGGGCCAACCGTGAGACTCGCTTCTCAACTCACTCCCCACGATCAGCAAGTCGTCAAGAGTCTCTGGGTGACGCTCCAAAAACGAACGCATCTCATCCTCGGAGCTGAACGTGCATTCTGCGAAACGTAGCACGGATTGCTCGTCAACAAGCCATGTGTTACATAGCGTCTTCATCGGCGCTCGGCCGCTTCGATGATTCGCAAGATAGCTTCTGGGTCGCCGCCATCGTCGAGCCAGGCAGCTGGAGTCTTGCTACCGAAGTCGCGAAGATCCTCCTGACGGGTTCGGAAGAAGGCGCCGATCGTTGTCGGGCTCCACTGAGGCAGCAGGGTGGGCAGGAGCGCATCGAGGTGGGGGAGGAGTTCACCGGGCACGCGGCTGCTCAGTTGCCAAGTCGGAATTCGTTCCTCGTCGCCGATCCTGACGGACATCAGCGATCCCTTGGCAACGGCATCGTGCAACTCATCCTCGGAACTATGGAGGAGCGCAGCGGTATCGCGCATCGAGGTAGTTCGCCACGCCTCGTTCATCCAGGTCTCTAGCTGTTTCAGCACAAGCGCCCCGCGCGCCACGTTTCGTTCAGCGCGGTACAGCTGCTCTTCCGTTATCGAGTGAGACTTGATGAGAAACGCGCGTCTGTCGTCGTTCATGGCTGTGTGTCGAACTGCCGGTAACGATTGGAGGAGCGTCAGCAGGCCTCGCGCGAGAAAATCTCCGTCCGCGCCCAGGTCTGCAATGGCGTCAGCAATCGCGTGCGCAACGTCAGGATCGGTGCGTGGTTCCGAGTGGTCTTCCGGGGCTGTTGTCATGGAGGCACGCTAGCCCCCACCAGAAGACAGAGATCGCTGTGAGGCCGGTCTGGAGGGCAACGCCGTCGCATTCGACTTAGCATTTGTGCTCGTAAACGAGCCTTATCTTGCTCACGGGGAACTCGAAGGAAAATCTTGCGCCCCCAGCGCCCGAAGTCGCGTCACGACGCGCCGCACGTGTCCTCGAACAACGAGCTCTTACGAACCCGCTGGTCCGATTCGTCCTCAATCGCAGCAGAGTTGCGCCTTCTACCCGTTCAACCTGCTGGGGGAGGTAACGGGCAGCTTTCCGATGATGCGAGCCGCTGCCTCGTCGCCCGACACGGTGCCGGCGGCGACCTGACGCCCGAGCTCACGGGTTTCCTCGTCCGTGACCTGGTGGCCGGCTGCACCGAGGGCTGCATCAGCGCGGGTGATGGCGCGCTGGACCTCGGCGTCGGTGCGTGCCGGCTTGGTCTCGCGCTGCTTCGCGGAGCCGGACCCGGTGACGGCCTGCAGGTGGGTGACGTGGCGCATGAGGGCTCCGTTTCGTACGGGTCCAGTTTACCGGCGGGGCCTGGCGTTCTGGAGGGGTTTCGCGGTCTTCGAGCACCCGAGGGGGCGCTCCGGAAGTTTCGGATAAGGGGCACTATCACCGGCGTGAATCGTGCCCCTTGAAGTGACATGGAGCTGAGCATGTTGTCGGGTGCACGAGCGCCTGTCGTCCGCCAACTGACTTGTCCGACTGCTTCGCAGCGTGTCTGATGAACAAGAACGGACACGGCTACTTCTGCCGCAATGCCTCGGAGCGCGCCCGCGCAAGGGGGTGCGCGCCATGGCGTGCGACAGACAAACGAGTCAGTAAGGCGTCCGCCGAATACCCGCCTCGCGCGGACTGTCGACGACAAGGCCCTCCCCGAAGTAGCGATGCTGGGGACTTCGGCCGCTCTGGCTGGCTCGACGTGGCCCGTTACCTAGGTGCTGTTGCGCGCACCGGTCTCGCTCCTTCGGCTGTGCTCGCGGAACTGGGACGGAGGCAGGCCTACAACGGTTCGGAACTGTCGGGAGAAGTAGAACGGGTCGTCGTAGCCGACTGAGGCTGCGACCTCGGCGATGCTGAGGTCGGTGGCCTCGAGCAAGAACCGGGCGCGTGCCATCCGCAGCCGTCGTACATACTCGACGACGCTCACTCCGGTTGTGCGGCGAAAGACAACCCTGAAGTGCGATGCTGAAAGCTGAGCGCGTCGGGCGAGGGCAGGTACCTTCGTCGGTTGTTCGAGGTGTTGCCGAAGGTACTCACAGATGCTCTCGATCGCCGAGTGTGTACTGGTGCCGCGCGATGGCGCGGCGACCGTACCGAGGACCGCCAGGACATGCCAGGCAGCCCCACTGGCGGCGAGAAGACTTGCGCGTGTCTCGTCGACGGAAAGTGCCGCGACAACCGCTTCGAACAGCGGTGCGACGGTCGCGGCGTCGGCGTTGAGGACGTACTCGTCTCGAAGCCTCTCCTGAAGGGAATCGAGGTGAGCGCCAGCGTCCGCGCCTGTGGCGTGGAACCACCAGATCGACCAGGGGCTCGCGCTGTCGGCGCCGTAGGAGTGGGGCGTTCCCGGTGGCAAGAGAACGACCTGCCCGGTGCTGACCGTGACCCGACCCTTCGGCGTTTCGATCCAGCCGACACCGTCGGACACAAGGATGACAATGAGTTCCCTCGCGCCCTGTGGCCGCCGGCGACCATGGTGCTCGGCGTGGGGGAAGTAACCCGCGTCGGTGACGAGGAGGCGCTCGGTGAGCGGCTGCTTCAGCGCCTCGCCCACGAGCGGCCGCGGCAGGACGTGCAGGCGCTCCCCAGGGAAGCCATCGCGCAACATCACCACAAGCTCATCGTCGTCGCCGGTCGTCGATTTGTCCAGGCAGTCCGTCGATCTCCCTATGTTCGGGGCCATACCGCGCTTCCTAGCCTGATCGCATGCACGACGACGTCCATGCGCTGGAACTTCCCGACGCCCCTTCGCCAATCGCTGACCAGCCAGTCCGAGCCTGGAGCGAGCCGGTGACGATGGGCACGTACGAGATCGGGGAACCGATGGAGTACCCGGCCTACCTGTCCCGGCGGGTTTACCAGGGCTCCACCGGCGCGGTGTACCCGCTGCCGTTCCACGAGCAGGTCGGAGACGAACGCGTCGAGCGCGAGTGGGACGCGATTCACCTCGAGAACGAGTTCGTTCGGCTGATGATCCTGCCCGAGCTCGGCGGCCGCATCCACCTCGGATACGACAAGACCGCCGACCACGACTTCTTCTACCGCAACGACGTCATCAAGCCGGCGCTGGTCGGCCTGACCGGCCCGTGGCTGGCCGGCGGTGTCGAGTTCAACTGGCCGCAACACCACCGCCCCGCGACCTACCTGCCAACCAGCTGGGAGATCGAGGAAGAAAGCGACGGGGCCGTCACGGTCTGGTGCTCCGACCACGACCCGTTCAACCGGATGCAGGGCACGCATGGGGTGCGCCTGCGTCCGGGCAGCTCGCTCATCGAACTGCGCGTCCGTCTCACGAACCGCAGCGAGACGACGCAGACCTTCCTCTGGTGGGCGAACGTCGCCGCACGCGTCAACGACGACTACCAGAGCTTCTTCCCGACCGACGTCGCGAAGGTCGCCGACCACGCCAAGCGTGCGGTCGTGGACTTCCCTGCTGTGCACGGCACGTACTACGGCGTCGACTACGCGGAACGAGCCGCCGAGGGCGCCCGTCCTGCCGCGACCGAAACCTGGGATACCGCCGATGCCGTCGACGGCGTTGCGTTGCCTCCCCGCGACGACGCCCCCGACCGCATCGACTGGTACCACAACATCCCCGTTCCGACGTCTTACATGGTCACCGGCACAACCGACGACTTCTTCGGCGGCTACGACCACGGACGCCGCGCCGGCTTCGTGCACTGGGCCGACCACACGATCGCTCCCGGCAAGAAGCAGTGGACGTGGGGGAACTCACCGTTCGGGCACGCATGGGACCGCAACCTCACCGACGGTGAGGATGGCGCGTACGTCGAGCTCATGGCAGGCGTCTTCACCGACAACCAGCCGGACTTCAGCTTCCTCGCGCCGGGCGAGACGAAGGCGTTCTCCCAGTACTGGTACCCGATCACCGAAATCGGTCCGGCGCATCAGGCCAATCGTGACGTGGCGGTCCGGCTCGACGTCGCCGTCCCGTCGAACGGAACGACCACCGTCCGGGTTGCTGTGGCGTCCACGCGCGCCCTCGAAAACGCCCGAGTCATCCTGACGGACGCTGAGGGCAACATCCTGGCTGAGCGTTCGGCTCAGCTTGCCCCTGGCGTGCCGTACGTGGAGCGTTTCGCGGTCGGCGGGGAGCACCAGGCTGACTCGCTCGTGCTGCGCGTCGAAGCGGATGGCGCGGAGCTGCTCAGCTGGAGCGCCGGCCGCGACGTCGTCCCGCAGGAGCCGCTCGAGCCGGCGACGGAACCGCCGGCCCCGGACGCGATCGACTCGGTCGATGAGCTCGTCGTCACCGCGCTGCACCTGACGCAGTACCGGCACGCCACCCGTTCCCCGGAGCCGTACCTCAAGGAGGCGCTCCGACGTGACCCGCACGATGCCCGAGCCCAGACCCTCCAGGGCGTCCGCGCGTATCGCGCCGGCCGGTTCGAAGACGCGGAAGCCCACTTCCGTGCTGCACACGAACGGCAGACACGGCGCAACCCGAACCCGCCGGACGGCACCGCGACGCACATGCTGGCGCTGACGCTTCGCCGGCTCGGGCGACCCGACGAAGCGATCGAGTTCTTCGGCCGTGCCGCATGGGTCATCGCCTGGGCGCGGGCAGCCGCCGTCGAACGCGCGCGGACGCTTGCCGCCCGCGGGACGGCAGCGGATGACGCGCACGCACTCGAGCTCATGCTGCCCCTGATCGACAAGGAGCCGGGCGACCAGCAAGCCACCGCCATCGCGGTCACGCTCCTGCGCCGAGCAGGTCGTGGCGACGAGGCGCAGGTTCTTCTCCGCAAGGGTCGGGAGGTCAACGTGCTCGATGCGTGGCTTCGCTGGCTCGACACCTCGGACGGCGGCACGGACGCGCAGATCCTGCTCGACCTCGCACACGAGAACCGTGCCATCGGCGCCGAGGACGCAGCGTTCGAGCTGCTCCGCCTGGCCGACATCGCGGACCAGAGCCGAGCCATCGGCGCGCCGAGCGTACGTCCGCTCACGGACATCGTGCGCGCGGCAGTCCTCTTCGATGCGAACCGCGACGCTGACGCCGACACAGCCCTCGCGTCGGCAGCGACGGTCGACGGCCGTTGGTGCTTCCCAGGCCGACTCGACGACGTGGAAGCCCTCAACCGCGTCCTCAGCCGCCGGCCGGACAACGCGCACGCAGCGGCGCTGCTCGGCCACTGGCTCTACGCGAACGAGCGCCGCGAGGAGGCAATCACCGCATGGCAGACGGCCGTCGACGGCAACCCCGGTGACGCGGTGTCCTGGCGCAACCTCGGACTGGCCCTCTTCGACGTCCGCGGCGATGTCACCGGCGCCAAGGCTGCGTACGAGCGGGCTGCCACACTCCGCCCCGACGACGCACGGCTGCTCTTCGAGCGTGACCAGCTCGACCAGCGCACCGGCGCACCTGTCCAGGAGCGGATCGACCGGTTGCGCGGCGCCGCACGTCTCGTCGCGACCCGCGACGACCTCACCGTGCAGCTCGCCGACCTGCTCACCATGACCGGTGAGCAGCACGACGCGCTGCAGCTGATCGGCACGCGCGAGTTCCACCCGTGGGAGGGCGGCGAAGGCGCGGTGATCGGGGCGTGGACTCGCGCCTGCCTCGCCGCCGCCCGAAGCGCGCTGCGCGACGGGGCAGCAGAGCAGGCCCTCGAGCACGTACGCCGAACCCTCGACACCCCGCGTTCCCTCGGAGAAGCCCGCCACCCGCTGGCGAACACCGCGGAGATCTACCTCCTGCTCGGTGATGTCCTCGCACAGCTCGGTCAGCAGGGCGACGCTGAGGCTGCATGGCGTACCGCTGCCGATCAGGACGGCGACTTCGTCGAGATGAGTGTGGCGACGTACAGCGACCAGACCGTGTGGTCGATCCTGGCACTGCGACGACTGGGCGAGGACGTCGCCGCGGAAGCGCTCCGCGACCGTCTCGCCGCCGGCTTGGCGGAGGCGCAGCGCACACCTGCCTCCGTCGACTACTTCGCCACATCCCTGCCGTCCCTGCTGCTCTTCGACGAGGACGTCGCCGTGCGTCGGCGCCGCGACGACCTTCTCGTCAGCGCCCAGCTCGAACTCATCGACGGCAACACCAGCGGCGCCCGCAAAACCCTCGCGCGGCTGCTGGACGAAGACCCATCCCACGTCGCCGCAACTGTGCTGTCGACGCGCATCAACGAAACCGAGGAAGTCACCCGATGACGATCGCGACGAAGACCACCAATCGAGTCGTCGTCCCCGCTGCGACTCCGGCCCGAACCGGCCACCTCAACCAGGGTGAACCGGCCGGCACCGCTGACCGCATCACGGTGACGAGCCGCTACCTCGAACGGAACGGCTCCCCGTTCCTGCCCGTCATGGGCGAGTACCACTACGCACGCTCACCCCGCGCCGTGTGGCGCGAGGAACTCGCCGCCATCCGTGCCGGCGGTGTAACCGTGGTCGCGACCTACGTGTTCTGGATCCTCCACGAGGAAGAGCACGGCACGTACGACTGGTCCGGGAACCGTGACCTGCGTCACTTCCTCGAGCTCTGCCACGAGCTCGGCCTCGACGTGGTCGTCCGCATCGGCCCGTGGGGTCATGGCGAAACCCGAAACGGGGCGTTCCCGGACTGGATCGTGGAACGCCACGGCGACCGCGCACGCACCGACGACCCGGCCTACCTGGCGGACGTCGAACCGTACCTCGAGCAGGTCGGCGAACAGCTCACCGGCCTGTTCCACGTCGACGGCGGCCCGATCATCGGCGTACAGCTCGAGAACGAGCTGTACGACCAGCCCGGACACATCCGAAGCCTGCGTCGTATGGCCGAACGCATCGGTATGCGGCCGGCGATTTGGACCGCGACGGGCTGGGGCGGCGCTGAGCACCCGGCGAACGAGGTCGTTCCGCTGTACGCCGGCTACTCCGACGCCTTCTGGGAAGACTGGCGGGTGCAGTGGCCCGACAGCGCCCCGCTGCACTTCCTCTTCACCGACGTCCGCGACGACCTGTCCGTCGGCGCCGACGTTCGTGCCGTCGGCGGCACTGTCGCCGGCGCAGCCAACAGCACTGCAAGCGACGAGGACGGCGTCCCGGACGATGCGCTCTACCCGTACGCCACCTGCGAACTCGGCGGCGGCATGCACGTGGCCTACCACCGGCGTCCTCTCGTCGACCCGGAAGACGTCGCCGCGCTCGCGCTGACGAAGCTCGGGTCCGGTTCGGCGTGGCAGGGCTACTACATGTACCACGGTGGCTCACAGGGCCGTGTCGCCAACGGGCCGACCCAGGAGTCCCACGCCACCGACTACCCGAACGACCTCGCGCAGTACACGTACGACTTCCGTGCGCCGCTCGGCGAGTTCGGGCAGGTGCGACGCCACTTCCACCTCCTCCGCGCTCAGCACCTTTTCATCCACACGTTCGGGCACCTCCTCGCACCGTTGCCGCTGGTGCTCCCGGAGACGCTGCCGTCATCCCCGACGGACCGAGACACGCTCCGCTGGTCCGTCCGCTCGGACGGCGACACCGGCTTCCTGTTCGTCAACAACCACCAACCCGCGGCCGCACCACTTCCCGCACACGCCGACGTGCAGTTCGACGTGGATCTGAACGGGACGTCGCTGCTCATTCCGTCGGAACCCGTGACCATCCCGACGGGCGCATCGTTCGTGTGGCCCCTCGCGCTGCCGCTGCCCGGCGATGCGACGCTGCAGTTCGCGACCGCCCAGCTCGTGACGGTCGTCGACGACCTCGACGGCACCCCCGTCTACGTCCTCGCCGCACAACCCGACATCCCGGTCGAGGTCGTCGTCGAGCACGCCGAGACGATCACGGGCTTCGGCTCGAACCGCGACGTGCACATCGAAGCAGCCGGCGACGACACTCACCGTCTGACGGCCAGCGCCTCGGGCGGCCAGGTCACGGTGACCGGTCCGACCGGAAGCGTGCGGCTGCTCATCGTCTCAGCCGACGAGCACGCAGAACTCTGGACCGCAACCGTTCAGGGACGTTCCCGTCTGCTGCGCAGCACCGCCGTCGTCCTCGAGGACGCTCTCGACGGCGCCGGTCTCACCCTCCGGACCGGAGGAACGGACACCGTCGCCGTCTGGCCGGCAAGTGACCTCGACGCCCCCGGGTCATCCCTCGTCGAGATCACCGCGGACGGCGAGCTGTTCCGCTCCTGGCAGCTGCCCGCGGTCGCGGAACCGGTCAACGTCGCATACTCGCAGCTCCGCGAGGGAACGGTCGACGAACTCCCCGCGCCGCGCACGGGACCGCTCGGCCGCGCATCCGTGCCCGACGAGGCAGCATGGGCAGCGGCCGCGCAGTACCGGTTCGAAGTCCCCGCCGAAGCGCTGACGGACACCCACCGTGCGTTCCTGCGGATCGACTGGGCCGGTGACATCGCCCGGCTCGTCATCGACGGGGAGATCGTCTCCGACCAGTTCTTCGCCGGCGACGCCTTCGAAGTCGACCTGAACTGGTGGGCGGACCGCATCGGCGGTGGCATCGAGCTGCACATCCTGCCCTGGCGGCACGACGCCGAGGTGTTCCTCGACCCCCGCGTCCGCGACCGCGTCGACCACGGCACCGCCCGCGTCGACAACGCGCTCCTCCACGTCGAAACCCTGCACCGCGCATGGGCTTGACCAACCACCCGACACACTTCAAGGACGAAGGTGACCATGACTGACATCTCCCGGAGACACATGCTCCTCGGGCTCGGCGCAACGGCACTCACTGCCGGCGTCGGACTCGGCCTCGCCGGCTGCGCAACCGGGCCGGCCACACCCATCAAGCGCGGCACCGTCGACCTGCGGTTCTGGACCCACGACCCCAGCTACACGGCAACGTTCCAAGCGTCCGTGAAGGACCGCTCGATCCAACGCGGGAATCGCTGGAAGTACGACCTGTCCGTCACCGCCGCAGCCGCAGCCGACCTGGTGTCCCGGTCCATCACCGAGGCGGTTGCCCATGGTGCTGGACCCGACCTGCTCGGAATCGTCGTCGATCAGTTCCCGCGCGTGATGAAGAGCCGCATCGCCGAGAACATGTTCGTCTCGCTCAACGACCTGACCGACCCGCTCGGTGCTGACCTGCTGAAGACCAGCTCCTACACCGTCGACGGCGACGTCTACGCAATCGAGTCGGACAACAGCATCAGCGGGCTGTTCTACCGCCAGGACGTCTTCCAGAAGAACGGCATCCCGGAGGACCTCACCACGTGGGAGGAGCTTGCGGACGCCGGCACGAAGCTGGCGAAGAAGACCGGACAGGCCATCGGCATGGTCTCCACCGGAGACGCCGGATCCATCTTCAACACGTTCCTGCAGCTGCTGCTCCAGCGAGGCGGCAACGTCTTCCACAAGGACGGCTCCGTCGCGCTGGACAGCGACGAGTCCCGAGACGTGCTCGCGCTAATGCGCCGGGGCGTCCAAGACGGGTTCTTCACCCCGCTCACCGACCCGTACGGCGGCGCCGTCGCCGCGGCGCTGAAGAGCTCCAAGCTCGTCGGCACCGTGATGCCCAACTGGTACAACCTCTACGGATTGCAGTCCAACGTGCCCGAGCAGAAGGGCAAGTGGCGGGTGCGCACCATCCCGCGCTTCGCGAACGGCGGCCACATCGCCTCCTCGCTCGGCGGAACCGGCTTCGCGGTCACGAAGGACACCGAACGCACTGACGCCGCGGTGGAACTGCTCCGCCGCACGTACCTCACCCCAGAGGGACAGCTGCTGCGGTACCAGAAGGGCGGCTACATGCCGACCCTGACATCGCTGTACGACAAGCCCGAGTTCCGCAGCGTCACTGACGCATACCTCGGCGGCCAGCCGATCTTCGACGAGTACGCCAAGGCCGCGAAGGACATGCCCGTCTTCAACCAGGCGGCTGGCATCCAGGTGATGACCGTCGCGATGAGCGGACCGATCCTGCAGGTCCTGAAGGGCCAGACCACACCCGATCGAGCGATCGCCTCCGGCATCGCCACCTACCGAGACCAGGTGAACCAGTGAGCATCGCAACGAAGCGAACGATCACACGAAGCAGAACCAGGAGCCGCACCCGCCCGGGCACCACCCGGTACCAGGGCTCCAACCGGCTCGCGCCGTACCTCTTCATCGGCCCGTTCTACCTGCTGTACGCCCTGTTCCTGCTCGTCCCCATCCTTGGCGGCTTGTACCTCAGCTTCACCGACTGGGCCGGGCTCGGCACCCCAGTCTGGGTCGGACTGCGGAACTATGCGAACCTGCTGACCGATTCGAGCTTCTACACCGCCCTCGGCAACACGCTGTTGTACACGATCTTCACGATGGTCGTGGTGATCCCGGCAGCACTGCTCATCGCCGTCGCGTTGAACGCTCGCGGCCTCCGCCTGCGCGACACGTTCCGTGTGATCTTCTTCGTCCCCGTCGTCATCTCACCGATCGTCATCGCGCTCGTGTTCGGGCTCATCTTCGACGGACAGTTCGGCCTGCTCAACAGCGTCCTCCGAGCGGTGTTCGGCTTCGGTGGCGTCGACTGGCTCACCGACCCCATCTGGGCGCGGGTCGTCGTGGTCATCCTCGTGCTGTGGAGGTGGACCGGTTACCTGACGATCTTCTTCCTCGCTGGGCTCCAGAACGTCCCCCGCGACCAGTACGAAGCCGCCGAGCTCGACGGCGCCGGCCCCGTCCGTTCGTTCTTCTCGGTCACCCTGCCGTTCCTGCGCCCGATCACCGCGTTCGTCGGCGTGACGGTGCTGGTCAACACGGCGCAGATCTTCGAAGAACCGTTCCTCCTCACCCAGGGTGGCCCCGGAGAGTCGACGCTCTCGGTCGCCATGTTCATCTACCGGGCGGCCTTCCAACGCCAGGAACTCGGCTACGCATCCGCAGCCGGCGTCCTCATGTTCGTCGTCGTCTTCATCATCGGCCGCATCGCGATGCGCGCCTTCCACGTCGGGAGATCAGAATGAGCACCGTCGCTCCGCCCCCTGCGACCGCAACCGAAAGCATCGTCACCAACAACGCCGCCCCCACCCGCGGCAGGCGACGTACCCCGGCAAGCCGCGTCGCGCTCTACGTCGTCCTCATCGTCATCTCGCTCATCTTCCTCATCCCGATGGCATGGGGCATCTCGAGCGCCTTCAAGGCCCGAAGCGACATCTTCGAGTACCCGCCGCGGCTCATCCCCGCGCACCCGACGCTGGCGAACTTCGCTGCGATCCTCACCGAGCAGCCGTTCTTCAGCTGGTTCCTGGTGTCAACCATCGTCGCCGTCATCTCGACAGCGGTCGCGGTCTTCCTTTGCTCGCTGGCCGGCTTCGGGTTCGCGAAGTACGAGTTCCGCGGCAAGAACGCACTCTTCGACCTGATGTTCTCGTCGCTGACCGTGCCGTTCGCGGTCATCATCGTGCCGCTGTTCATCCTCCTCGCCATCACCCACACCGCGAACGCCTGGTTTGCGCTCATCGTCCCGTGGGTTGCACCGGCGTTCGGGATCTTCATGATGCGGCAGTTCGTCGAGCAGTCCGTCCCGGACGAGATCATCGACGCAGCCCGATTGGACGGCTCCAGCGAGTTCCAGATCTTCTGGTCGATCGTGCTGCCGCTGCTTCGGCCCGCACTCGGCGCCCTCGCCGTGTGGAACTTCCTCAACAGCTACAACAGCTTCCTCTGGCCACTGATCGTCGTCAGCGACCCGAACCAGTACACGCTCCCGCTGGGCCTGCAGGCGCTCTTCGGAGCAGAAGGCCGCCAGTACGACCTCGTCCTCGCGGGCTCGGTCCTCGCAGCGATCCCCAGCCTCATCGTGTTCTTCCTCCTCCGGAAGCAGCTGCTCGACGGGCTGGCCGCGGGAGCGGTGAAGTGACGGCCTACACGCCCGTCCCGCTCGGAGATGCCGTCCCGGACCGGTTGCGGATCACCCTCTGGGACTTCTCCTGGTACGTCCGGACCGGGCACGGAGACGTCTTCGAGGACATCGACCGTGCGATGGCGGACGCGGTGCAGCGTGGGTTCAACACCATCCGGATCTGCGCGATGCCGTTCCTGCTGTTCCGGTCTGGCCTGGACACTGCCGCGCTGCGGCTAGGACCGCTCGGACGGCCTGGCACTGAATACGCCGGCTACGCCCAGGGAACTCGCTGGTACGACGTACCCGGCGAGAGCCAGATCGACGGAAGGACGAAGCTGCTCGAGCTGTTCCAGGCAGCGAAGCGGCACGACGTCAGCGTCATCGTTTCGTCCTGGGAGTGGCAGCAGTCCTCAGCGTTCCTCGACGGGCGGGAGTGGTTCGATGCGCTGATGGCGGTCCCGGCAGACGAACGCGCTGTCGCTCTCGCCGACGCTCACGCCGACCTGATCGAGTTCCTGCGTGAGCACGATCTCGACGACCGCGTCGCGTTCGTCGAACTGCACAACGAAGTCCAAGGCGGGCATCTCACCGAAGGACTCGACGGGGACCTCGTCGTCGCGCTGCATGATCGTCTCAGCCGAGGGATCGCCCGCTTCCACGAGCGCCTCCCGGACGTCCCCGTGACGGTGAACTACGCCCACGTCCCGGTCGAGTCCATGCGCGGCATCCCGAGCGACATCGATGTGCTTGTCGTGCACCCCTACATCTACGGCGTCCTCGACGAGTTCGTGCAGGAGTTCGGCCTACGAGGAGACGGCGGCTCGTTCCCGCAGGAGCATGCTCGGCAGTTGCTGCGCTCTGGTGCGCCGGACTTCGCCGACTGGACTGTGGCACCAGACGACCGGTGGCGACTCACCGCCACCATCGTCGGGAAGCCGGAGATCTACGTGCATGACTGGTGCGACCCCGAAGCGGTGGACCGGTGGCTGTATGAGCGCTACGGCGCGTGGCGACACCAGATGAACACCCGCCTCGACGAGTGGATCGACGTCGCCGCCGACCACGCGGTGAGCCGGGGCGTCCCCCTCGTCCTCGGGGAGGGCTACGTCGGCTACACCCCGCTGCTCTGCACCTTCGAAGAAGGCCCCGTCGGCGCCGAGTTCTCCCGGCGCGCGCTGCGCGACGCGGTTCGAGTCGGCGCCCGCGGCGCCGTCATCGGTTCGAACGCCGCCCCGCAGCACCCGATGTGGCAGGACGTCGAGCTGCAGCGGAACCTCAACGCACTTCTCACCTGACCGGAGCGGCCCCGCTCGGGCGATACCACCCACGACAACGGACTCAAAGGAGAGACACCAATGCAACGCGCCTCAAAGATCGGCACAGCGCTCGCGCTTGCCGTCGGCATGGCACTGACCTCATCAGTCGCCGCACACGCCACTCCCGCAACGGGAACGAAGCACGCCGGTCACCAGTCGTCGACGCTACAGAACGGCAGCTTCGAGAACTGGTCCCGGTCGGGTCCATCCGGGTGGAGCATCACCGCCACCCGCGGAGCCACCATCTCCAAGACCACTGCGACCCCGGAGGACGGCGCGGCCGCCGCCACGATCACCTTCCCCCGGTCCGGGTCGGTCACGCTGTCGCAGAAGCTCCGCGGCCTCACCAACGGCAAGTACGCCATCTCGGGCTGGTCCCGTACGAGCGCCATCCGCGCCGCCTCCCTCACCGTCGACGGTAAGGACACCCGCCGAACCGGCGCCCCAGTCGTCGCCAACAGCTGGAAGGAGCTCGTCGTCCGCGGCACCAGCCCGAAGGCTGGCAAGGCGACGGTCGCGTTCACCATCCGCGGCAACGCTGGTGAGACCATCGATCTCGACAACGTGGCCGTCATCGCCACCGACCAGACCAACACGGACGCGTTCCTTCAGGGCGGCGACCTCTCGGAGATCTCCTACCTTGAGAGCAAGGGCGCCGTGTTCCGCGACGAGAACGGCAAGCCCGAAGACCCGTTCAAGCTCATGGCCGAACGCGGCGTGAACGTGGCACGGCTCCGGCTCTACAACGCGCCGGGCCCCGAGCACCCGCTGATCACCGACCCGAACTCCTACCTGCCCGCCGGGTACCAAGATCCCGCCGACATCCTCTCCCTCGCGAAGCGAGCGAAGGCCGCTGGTATGCAGATCCAGCTGTCCTTCCACTACAGCGACTACTGGACCAACGGTGCCATCCAGGACATCCCCGCCGACTGGCGCAGCGTCACCTCGCTTTCCGACGACCAGGCGATCGCCGCGCTGACCACCGACGTGCACGACTACACCGCCTCGTTCCTGCGGAAGATGAAGGCGCAGGGCACTCCGCCGCAGTTCGTCTCCATCGGCAACGAGATCCAGGGCGGCATCCTGTTCCCCTACGGCTCGTCCTCGAACATGGCGACGTTGTCGCAGTTCCTCACCGCCGGGGCCAACGCGGTCCACGAGACCATCCCCGGCTCCCGGGTCATCCTGCACCTCGACGACGCCGGCAACGACGGCAAGTACGACTGGTTCTTCGACGCCATGAACGCCAACCACGTGCCGTATGACGTCATCGGCGCGTCGTACTACCCGTTCTGGACGCAGAAGGACATCCCCACGGTCACCGGGTTCTTCAACCGCGTCGCCGAGCGGTACGGCAAGCCGATCATGGTCATGGAGACCGGGATCAACTGGAACCCCCTCACCGCGGACGGCGTCCCCGGACAGCTGACCGACAACGGTCCCGTCACCTACGCACAGACCCCGGAGGGACAGCGCGACTTCCTCCGCGAACTGCTGCCCGCGCTCAAGTCCGTGCAGAACGGAGCCGTCATCGGCGACCTCTACTGGGACCCGACGATGTTCGCGGTCCCCGGTGTCGGATGGCAGGTCGGCGCACCGAACGTCATCAGCAACAGCGCGCTGTTCGACTTCGACGGCAAGGCACTGCCGGCGTTCGAAGCCTACGAACAGAACGCCACGACCCGCTAACACACGCCCCGTAACGAAGTGGCGGCACGACGACGTCGTGCCGCCACTCCCGCGAGAACGACCACCACGATGCCCCCAACAAGATCCGCCCTGCCACTGACCGTGATCAGCACGTCGACGCTCCGCCTCGTCTTCGCACCGACGTTGGGTGGGCGATTACTCGCCCTTGCAATCGATGGGCACGAGCTGCTCTGGCAGAACCCGGACCTCCTCGACGCCCACCTTCGTCCACGGGTGCCGCTTGAGGAATGGCCTAAGGGCGACGGGCGCATGGATACGTGGGCGAACCCCGGCGGGTCCAAGACATGGCCGGCCCCACAAGGCTGGGGCGGAGACGGACAGTGGCCGGGGCCGCCCGACCCGGTGATCGACTCCGGGGCGTGGTCCGTTGGCGTGCAGACCGAAGCGGCCAGCACGACCGTGACGATGGAAAGCCCGGACGATCCGAGGACAGGGTTGCGCGTGCGGCGCGGATTCATCATCCCGGCTCTCGGCACCGACTTCCGCGAGCAGATCACGTTCACCAACGTCAGCGCCCGCACCATCCGCTGGGCGACATGGGAGGTCTGCCAAGTCAATACCGCCCCGAGCGGCACCGCGGGACGGATTCATGCGCAGATCGAAGTGCCGAGCTCCTCCCGATCCTCGGTGATCGATCTCGGGACGTGGAGCGGCGAACTCCCAATCAGCGCGGAAGGGGACACCTGGCAGCTCACGACCGGCCGGGGCGTCGCGAAGCGGGGCTTCTCGAAGGTTCCAGGGGCCGTAGAGTTCCGCGACGCTCGCGGGTTCGGACTGCGCCTCACATCGGCACCTGTCGTCGGAGCGGTGTACCCAGACGGCGGATCGCAGGTCGAGATCTGGGTGCAAACGCCGACCGACGCACCGATCACCGGCCTCGGCGGGCTGTGGCCACGTGAGCACCTGGCGGAACTCGAGTTACTCGGTCCACTCGTCACCCTCGAGCCCGGTGACACCACCGAAAGCGAAATCAGGTGGACCACGTTCGCCGCCCCACACGACACCCCCTGACACGAGGAGAAGCATGAGTTGGCTGGTCACCGGCGGTGCCGGGTACATCGGGTCCCACGTCGTCCGAGCGCTGCGTGCGGCGGGCATCGACACCGTCGCGTTCGACGACCTCTCGAGCGGCTTCCGGGCCTTCGTGCCCGATGACGTCCCGTTCGTGGAGGGCACGATCCTCGACGGCGACCTGGTCGCCCGGACGCTCCGCGACCACGGGGTCACCGGCGTCGTGCACGTGGCGGGCTTCAAGTACGCGGGGGTGTCGGTGGAGCGGCCGTTGCACACGTACGAGCAGAACGTCACGGGGGTGGCGACCCTCCTCCATGCGATGGCGGAGACCGGCGTCACGAAGGCGGTGTTCTCCTCGAGCGCGGCCGTCTACGGCACGCCGGACGTCGAGACGGTGGTCGAGGACACCCCGAAGGCGCCGGAGTCCCCGTACGGCGAGTCGAAGCTCATCGGCGAGTGGCTCCTCCGCGACATGGAGGTCGCCGCCGGGTTCACCACGACGTCGCTCCGCTACTTCAACGTCGTCGGGTCCGGGGAGTCGGACCTGTACGACGCCAGCCCGCACAACCTGTTCCCGCTGGTGTTCGACGCGCTGCTGGCCGGTCGGACGCCGCGGATCAACGGCGACGACTACGACACGCCCGACGGCACGTGCGTCCGGGACTACGTCCACGTCGCCGACCTCGCGCACTCCCACGCGGTCGCCGCGCGGAAGCTCGAGGCGGGGGAGTCCCTCGACCGCGCCTACAACCTCGGCAGCGGCGACGGGGTGAGCGTCCGGCAGATCATGGACGCCATGGCGAAGGGCACCGGCATCGCCTTCGAGCCGGAGGTCGCCCCGCGCCGTCCCGGCGATCCGGCCCGGATCGTGGCGACCGGCGAGGCCGCGGGACGTGACCTCGAGTGGTCGATGCGGCACACCCTCGACGAGATGGTTACGAGCGCGTGGGAGGCGCGTAGCGCAGTTCAGACATCTCGGTGACTGTTGACGCACGAGTTGCCCGAACTGTCTTGGCCATCTGACTGAGCTCTCGGCGGCCAACCCTCTACCGATCGACGGGGAACTCCGCATCGTCGGACGGTCATCGCCGCTCGCTGCTTCGGTGTCGCGGAGCCTCGGAAAGACGCTCGTCGAACCAGCGGGCCCGCACCCGTGGCCGACGCACGTGAAGCCAGGCGCGCTCGACCGGTTCAACAGCGGCGGCCGCGGTCCGGTGTCCCTCACGCTCGTGGAGCCGGTAGTGGTCGAGATCAGCGCGGACGTTGCCTCATCCGGCCGGTCCTTCCGCCACTTGGTGCGCTTCGTCAGGCGTCGGCCGGAGCTATCACCCGGCGACGTCACTCCACCCCGGCGTCGGCCGGCGTCGTAGCCTGAGCAGCGAGCACGAGAAGGGGGATGACGCAAATGGCTGAACCGCCAGCGGCCGCAGGCGGTCATCCACAGCTCGGCTCTGTGCACAAGAACGGCGACCGCCGGTTCGGGGTGACGGGGCTCCTGGCGAGCGTCTACGCCGGCCGCGGGACGCCGCAGGCGTCGAACCTCTACCGCTCGAGCGTGACCGAGCACATGCGCGACGTGCGCGTGGGCGACGATCTCCGTGTCGAGTGGGACGGTGCTCACTGGTGGGCGTCGTCGGACGCGGGCACGGTGGACGTCTCACCTGGTCGAAGAACCTCCGTGAGGAGACCGCGTACGCACCCGACGGCCCGAGTCCGTTCGGCTTCGACGACGGGACGCTGCACGTGCAGAGCGTCACGGTCAGCGCTGCCGGTGAGGTGGTCAACTGCGGCGGGTACGTCGTGCCCGACGACTACGAGCCCTCGGACTGGCCGATGACGCCGATGCCGGATCCGGCGAAGCGCGAGCTGACCGTGACGGTCAGGTTCCCGGTGCCGGCGGGAGACTCCGAGGCGCGCGTCGCACCGGCGCGACGTTGCGGGTGGCTCGGTCGGCTCATGGGACGATGACGATGACCTCGAGGGAGTGGTGACGATGAGCGATCAGCCAAGGGTGCCGGCGACAGCAATCGGGTACGTGTTCAGGACCGAACCGGCCAACAAGGCGTGGGCCTACATCGGTCAGAGCACACGCCTCGACCCGAAGCACGTCGATGGCTACTTCGGCAGCGGCGCCTTCATGACCGAGGTGCTCGCTGAGCATGGCACCAGCGGCCTGACCAAGACGATCGTTGCGACGGCTGCATCGCCGCTCGAGCTGCACTACCTCGAGATGCTGCACATTGCTGAGGCTCGACGGGACGGCGTTCGTGTCGGGAACGGTGACTTCGGTGGTCCGCGACCGTTCCCGAACCTCCAGCGTGCACTGTGGGACGTTGCCCCGGCCGTGATGCGCGTGGTGGACGATCCGAAGCGGTTCTACGACGCGCTCGTGAAGCATCGTGACCTGGTGAAACAGGCGATTCTCGATTCCTCGAGCGTTCCGGTCGACGCGTTCTACGCGGGCATGGAACGGGACCTTCGCGCCACCGAGGACCTGTCCCACCCGTGCCCGTCGTGTGGCTCTGACGTCGGTGAGGTGTGCCGGACGAACTCAAAGTCGCTCACCAAGCCTCGGAACCCCACTGGCAATCACGCGAAGCGGCCACGCTCGTGACGATGCACACGCCGCGTGAGCTGGCGCACGAGCTCGGCTACACGAACGAGTCCCGTCCAGGGCAAGTCGTGCGGGTCTACCTCCGCGCGAAGTACCCAGAGCACCCGAAGCACGAGCGCTGGGAGCTCGATGAAGCGCAGGCTGACGACGTGCGCGCGAACGTGCCGCGAGGGGACTAACAGGGTCGCCACGAAACCAAGGAGAGGCATGAACATCGAGATTCTGCAGTCCGGCGCAGGCACGCGCTGGGTCGTCTTCGACGGCCGAGGAGCGAAGGTGCGAGCCAGCCGGAATGCCTCACTGACCGCGTCCGCCAGACAACTTGGCGACTGGTGGGCGAACAATTGCCCAACGGAGCTGTTGCCCTCGGCAGTGCAGAGCGGGTTTGACCTTCCGGTGAATGAAGGCGATGAGATGGTGTTCTTGGCGACGGTCCAGGCACAGGTAGACCTGCGACAGGTCCAGTCCGTCGTCGAGGTGGCCTTGCAGTAGTACCCTCTGCTGGGTGCAGTGGACACAGCCTGGGATCCGTGGCGTGTAGGACGACACGTGAGGCACCGCAGTGGCTCACCATCGACGAGCTCGCCGCACGGCGGCGGCTTGTTTGTCACTACGATCGCGAGCTCCGCCGTTCTGTGCCGGACGTCGGTCGCGTCGCTGCAGTCTGGGCACAGGCCCCATGCGGTCGTACAGGTGCAGCGAGAGCGTCGTCAGCGCTAGTCGAACAAACGTTCGACTCGATGCGATGATGGGCCCATGGTTAAGAACGTCGGGCACGGTACCGATGTCAGCCGTGCCGCAATCAACGAGTTCCTGACCCGGCCTCGGCCGGTCACGCGCACGAAGGACGAGCTCGCGGACGATCCCGTCTGCGAGGTTACGGACGGTGAGCCCGTCGACGTCTGGCTGCGCTTCCCGGAGCAGTCCGTTCAGGAGCGTGCTGTGGTCGTGGCGTACACCGAGCGGGCTCGTCAGGTCGAGGTCACCCGGCGCGACGGCTCCTCGTACCGGTTGTAGGTCGCGCCGGCACTTCAGCCCATGGCTGAAGCCACACGAGCCGGACCAGCGATCCGAACGCCGGGAGTTATCTCTGTCTTCAGCCGCGGGGTTCCTCTTCGTAGGCTGACGTCGTGCTCCTGTCGACGACCCTCCTCACCGCTGCTGCCGCAAAAGACACCTCTCCGGACGTCTGGGGGTCGTTCCTCGGGTGGCTGTTCGGAGCAAGCGGCTTGATCCTGGTGCTGGCTCCCGTGGTGGTCGCCGCGTGGCTGGCTCAGATGCAAACTCGCGGCCCGCGGGCCCGCGTCGTCGCGATCAGGACGGCGGTCGAGACCCTCGCCCTGCTCGAGAAGGGATCGCCCGCGTACTTCGCCATCGAGAATCAAGTCGCCTCGGAGGCGGCAGCTCTCGGTGCACGTGTCGCAGCCCCCGACGACGCTCCTGAGCCAGCAGCCGCTCGCGAGGCAGCCGACGATCTCTTCCCTGGCCTGGAGTGGCGTGAGGGCCTGAACACGCCCGCGAAGCGATACGTAGTTGGCAAGCGGTACCGATGGTTGACCGGTGCGGGCGCGGGCATTGGAGCCGTCGTCCTCGTCCTCGGCATCCTTCAGAGGAATGCAGAAGGGGTGCCGTCCGGCCTTTTTCTTCTCGGCATCTTCATCTTCTGCCTAGGGGCCTTTTTCACGTTCATCTTCAACGCGATGGTTCAAGCAGACAAGCAAATCCGACGCGAACAGGAACTACACGACCGTCAGCCCTAAGCCCGGCGCCGTGGTCACCGTTCAGCCGTGTGCACTCAGGGGACGCGACGGCTCTATAGAGCGAGAAATCGCGAACGTCGAGCCCTTCGAACCTCGGCGTCATCGAGCTGAGCACGGGCGCGCGCCTCAATATTCCTCTTTGTCCGCTTGCCCGAGCTGACGCAGCCTCTTCGCAAACCTCCCTCTGACGTTGAGGCTTCGCTCGACTCTTGTTCTCCACGCGAAGAGGTCGTACTTGCGCCATTCGCGCATGACGTAAATCCGGAAGCAGCTTGTGGCCAGTGCCTGCTCTCGCCCGCTCATGCCCGTCGGATGCCGTGACGGAAGTCCGTTTGCGTCCGGAAGGAGGTGAGTGAACAGCTCCTTGAGGGTCGGTCCATCGCCCTGTAGCTCCGTGTGCTCCTCGATGAAGAGCGCTGCGGCCCGTGCCCACTGCCGCGAATGAGCGGGACACAATAGGTCCTCAATCACGTGGGCTCAGCTCGCTGGGGGCGGCGTGTGCTCGCTTGGCCACCATGCCGCGCGATCCTCACGCATCGTCGACATCCAGACCTGCAAGTTTCTGCGCGGGACCGTACGCCTCGATCTGCGCTGCGGAGACGAGTTCCACCCATCCGAGGATGTTGTCCTGCTCCTGACGGCTCAGATCCTCCCAGTTCCTATGACCGAACCACAGCTCCTCGCTCAGTCGCGCGACCGCGACTCGAGCGGTCTCCCGATTCAGGATCTGCCGGAACGTGTTCGCCCCGTCCCTCCAGTCGGAGCTCGCGTCAGTCCCGTTCATGAGGCGTCTCCGCTTCGCGAGGAGGAGCGACGACGGGCCGAGGTGTTTGTAGCTCGTACAGCCGCTACTGCGACTACCCCCGCAGTCATCGGCGCAGCCCCGCGTCGATGAGGTCGAGTACCTCTGAGGGGTCTCCGCCGTCCTCGAGCCAGGCCGCGGGCGTCTTCATGCCCTCATCAATCAGATCTTCCTGACGCGTCGTGAAGAAGCGCCCGATCGTGAGCGGCCGCCATCGATTGAGAAGCGCAGGCATCAGTTCGGCTAGGTGCGGTAGCAGGTGACCAACGGGTCGAGTCGTGAACTGCCAAGTCGGGATCCGTCGTTCACCGCCGAGCTCGGCTATCAGGAGCTCGTTTCGATCCGCGGCTCGGAGGAGGTCCTGCGGAGTCCGGTGCAGGAGCCTGGATGCCGCATCCAGCGAAACCGTCTCCCAAGCGCTCGCGAGCCAACTGGATGCTTGGACGAGTTGGAGCGCACCCTGCGCGAGCCTGTCTTCAGCGGCAGCCACGTCCTCGGCTGTCATCGCCCCGGCGTCGACTAGTGCCTTGGCGCGCGCTGACTCACGTGATCTGGGCGGCATTGGCGGCATGCTTCCGATCACGGTTGCGAGGCCGCGGACGAGGTAGTCGCCTTCGGCGCCTAGGGAACGGATCGCGGTCAGGAGCGCATCCTCAGCTGCGCTGTGTGTGGCCGGCTAAGAAGTGGATCGAGAACGACATCTACGACATTCACACGCTCGCTGCTGCTGTCCCGTACTGCGACATCGTTCTTACCGATGCCGCAGCCCACGACGCCCTCACCCGCCGTCACGTCCACGAGTGGCTGAACACTGCGATGCCACGCCGTGCAGAGAACCTAACCGATTCTCTAGATCAGCTGCTTCAGGGTGCTACCTAACGATCGCAGCGGCTGCTGGCATCGCGCTCATCGTGGGGGTTCACAGGTGATGCGGGCGAGTCGGGGCTCGACTTGCTGACTCAGAGTCGTCAGCGGTTGCCGTTACGCTGCAGTCCGTCGAGCATCTGAAGGGGCCCCGAATGCGTGAGCGAAGGACGTCAAGGCCGGTGACGATACTCGATGCGCTCGATGGGGCCCTTGGAGGGCGTGGGACGGATCTGCGGAAGCTTTCCATACGCGACCTCGACGAGATCGCAGATCTGCTTGAGGAGTTTTGGACAGCCCAGTACGAGGTAGCGCCGACCCTGACGGCGTCGCGGTCAGCATTCGTCGGCGGATGGATAGGCCCCTTCTTCAGCGAGCCGATGCTGCGCCGCGACCTCTCTGATGCGCTGCTCTACTACCCAAAGATCATGGTGCTCGACCCCCTCGCCGACTTCTTCAGTCGAGGCGAGGGCCTTCCCGAACTGTGGTCGGTCGGATACGTCCGCCCGGACCGCGAGATCAATAGGGTCGCATCTGGGCCCGCCATGTGGCGGAACATCGGCACCTATGAGTCGATTCGCTCCGACCGGGCGAGTGCCGTGCGACGTTTCGCCAGCATCGTCGACAATCTTTACCTCCTTGAACAGCCCATTCGTGCCGGCGTGATCGACGTCCGCAGCCAGTGGCCGATCATCAAGGCAAGATCCGGCCAGCTGGAGACTGCACTCCAATCCGACGTGGGTAGTGCTGCGCTCCAGCACTACCTCTCCGCCGCCGACATCAGCGGCTTGCACGTCTGGGACAGCATCACGGGGCTGCAGGTCAGCATGAACTTACCGGTCGTACGGCGGGACGCGCCGATGCAAGCGGCCCCCATGCTGTACTACCTTGCGAAGACCCTCGCGGTTGCCGATGGGGGCGACGCCCAATACGTTCCGACCAACGAAGCTTCGCTCGGTCTGCTCCGGACCAAGTACAACGACGCTGTTGTCCGCACCCATCCGGCTGCCATGCTGCGAGAGGTCGCACGCATCGCTGTCCCTTCGGCCGACGTCGCGCTGCGCGAAGCGGTCGCGATCCGTCAGTCATCCGATAACTTCGAAGACTGGCGTCTCAGCTTGCAGGCTTTGCACCGTACAACTGTCTCCGACGACGCTCAAACCCTCCGAGAGCGCGTTGAGGAGACGCTGCTCCCGAAAGTGCACAGCGTCGAGCGTGAACTTGGAAGCTCGTCGCTCGGGAGCTCGTTCCGGAAGGCTGGTGCCGACGTCGTCATCGACGGCGCGGTCGGAGCGGCCACAGGAGCTATCGCCGCAGGAAGCGTCGACCCAGGCGCCGCTGCGCTCCTCGGCGTTGGTGGGGCGGCCGCAGCAGGGGCGCTCAGATGGCTGCTTCGGCAATACGCGCCCGCACCGATTGGTGGCGACCAAGCGGTCCTCGCAACGCTGATCAAGGCACAACAAAAAGCCGAGTGACCCCCCCTTGAGATTGCTCCGGCAATGGCTCGCTGATCAGCGATGCTCTTCGCATCGAGCATGACTCCTCGGGAGTGCGCCCTATCCCGAGCGTTCTTCGAGAAGGGGAAAGTCGAACCCGCCTCAGGGGAAACGCAGCTTCGACGGCTACTTGGGCGGCCGTGAATCCCTGCCGATCTGTGGGACCTGCAAAGCACCCACAGCCGAAGCCCTCCCCGCGGGGGCGGCTGCTTCGCTCGAAGCGCGAAGCTTCGGCGAGCGGAAACCCCAGGTTAGGTCGGGAACGACATGGGTCAGAGGAAAATCGGAGAAAGTCTGGAGGAAACGGGCTCAAGCCCGACGCTCCTCGAATCGCACCGTTGTGGGGAAGTAGGCAGATCCGTGAATCGCCCGCCACAGAAACCCCCGTTCACGCGGGGGTTTTCTTCGTCTCGGACAGAGTCGTGGTGCACTTGTGATGCGTGCTTCGGAGCATCCTCTCCCAACTGCCGAGTTCAGTACGAACCGGTTCGGGCTCGTGCCTCAATCAGGACACCCGGACACACGGCGGCGGATCGGGCGCTCTCGCGCTGACAGCCGCAGGCGCTGCCGACAGCCGTGGCAGCTTTCAGCCGCAAACGCCAGAGCCGCCGCACTGTCGGCGGCGGGAGTTCCGTCTCTCGCCAGGTGCAGGACCAGCTGCTGACGCCGTTGAACTTCTTGCGGTTCAAGATCTCGACGACGTCGGAACGTGTTAGCTCAGCCAGCTCACGCGCGTCGGCGTTCGCTGGATCAGCAGCACAGAGGCCGCCGCTGTTGCGCATGTTCGCGGTGATCCGCTCGTACGTGCCCTGCCACGCGGGCGCGGGCGCGGGCGCCGGCGTCGCGCTGGCCATGCTCGGCGCAGTGAACGCTGTGTACTCCCGTCGCCCGCCGTGGCATCGGGCCGCGACGACTTCGCCAGTGCACCGATCGAGTACACGAGTTGCTCGAGCGGTTCACCGCATGTCTCGCTGTCGAGGTGCTGAGCAACGGTCACTACCTGTCACGATAGGCCCACCATGAAGAAGTTCATCGTACCTCTCGCCCTCGCTGCCGTCTTGGCGCTGACCGGCTGCAGCGCCGGACAGGAAGACCCCGCCATCGACACCACGGACTCGGCTGTTGCCAAGAGCGCGCCCACCCAGTCGCCAACACCGGAGGCGGTCCCAGACCTCATCGGCAACTGGAAGCAGAACAACGCCAACAGCTCCGATGGCTGGACGTCTGCCACGATCACCGCCAACACGATCACCGTGAACTTCGTCACCGACAATGGCGACACCACGTCCCTCTTCTGGGTTGGGACGTTCACGCCGCCGAAGGATGGCAAGAGCCCCTACACGTGGACTTCGACGCGGGACAAGGCTGCGACCGACAGCGCGCTCCTGGCGTCAACGGACGACACGAAGGAGTTCGTCCTCGACGAGGGCGAGATCAGCTTCCCGGTCTCCATCAGTGGGACGACGGCGACGGTGCGGATGTCGAAGGTCTGATTCCCGCATTGGCGAACTGAGCCCACCAACTGTGCAACGACGAATGCCCGCAGCCATCCGGCTGCGGGGTTCGCGTTGTCGTGTGCGTCAGTACCTCACACGAGACGTCAGGGCGAGCGGCGACGAGTCGGACGAGGCGGCGGCACGGAGCGGTTCGGGCAGTCCGTCGAACGTGCCGGCCCACTCGGTGACCGCGTCGAGCCAGCCGTGCAGGGCGTCGCCGGGGTCGACGGAACCGCCGCGCAGTGCCTCGCGCCGCGCCACCAGGTGGTCGTCGCGCGCGGCGAGGAGCTCGGCGAGCAGGACCTCGCGAGTGGGGAAGTGCCGGTACAGGGTGCCGGCGCCGACGCCGGCCTGCTTGGCGATCGCGTCGAGCGAGCCGGTCACGCCGTGCTCGGTGAACGCGCGCTCGGCAACCCGCAGGATGTGGTCGCGGTTCCGGAGCGCGTCAGCGCGCGGCGCGCGTGACGAACCGGTCCGAGCAGGGGAACCGGAACCGCGCAGTGGGCGCGGCGCCCGCCCGCCGGGAGCGGTCTGCTCGGGCATGGCGGGCCTCCAGGCTGTGGCGTCGGGAACCGGAGAGGCTCTCCGGAATCACCACAACACAGGAGACCCTCTCCGTTTCGACGCTGAGGCGCGACGCCCGGGCGTCAGGACTCCTCGGCAGCTTCCGCCGCGTCCGCCAGGTCCGACCGCGTGTTCGCGTGGATCGGCTCGCTGTGCCCGAAGGTCTTCGCGGCGGCGCGCAGCCGCCCGACGAACTCCCGGTCGTCCAACTCGAGTTCGTCCTCTTCCGCGTCCTCGATGACGATCTCGCTCGAGGGCCCGATGAGGATCTTCGTGGTGGTCATCGTCCCGTCGTCGGCGACGGCGGGCACGTCGACGGTGTCGGCCCGGTCGCCCCCGGCGAGAGCCGCGGCGTACTCGATCACGGCGTCGGCGACGTCGTCTCCGACCAGGATCGTGGTGGCGTCGTAGTGGATGTGCTTCATCGCGTACTCCTTCCCGAACCCATACAAACGCGCGGCGCGGGAACCGGCTTCAGGATGACCGCTGTGCGCGGTGGTCCGGGGCCGGCGCGGGCAGGGCGTTCCACACGTCGCCCCAGATGAGTTCGAAGTCGACGGGGCGGATGCGGTCGGCCCGGAGCGCCTGTTCCAGGATCGACAGCGCGTCCAGGGAGCCGGTGAGCAGGCGTTCGTCGCCGTGGACCTCGCGGCGGCCGTCGCCCAGGAACGTCGTCACGGTGACGGACCGCACCCGCGGTCGCAGCGCGCGGGTGGCGCGGCCGAGGACCGAGAAGCCGCCGACGTAGACGAGCAGCGCGGTGGTCGTGCCGACGGCGGGGACCGAGACGGCGAGCACCAGGGCGGCGAGGGCGACGACCACCCCGACGGCCGGCCAGACGTGCCAGGCACGCAGCAGCAGGCGCTCGCCGGTGGTCGTGCCGGGCGGGAACACGACGAGGGTCCGCGAGCTCCAGAGCGTCCGCCCGACGGGCCGGACCGTCTACCGGCCCCACAGGTGGGTGCCGTCGAGCAGCCGGGTGCGGACCGGCAGCGCCGTGGTCATCGATCGACCGGCGCGAGTTCCGCCTGGACCGGCTCGACGACGTCGCGGTGCCGGACGGTCGCCAGGCACGGGAAGCAGACCAGGTCGCCTTCGTGGACGTCGGCGGGCAACGGAGCCGGGAGGCGGTGGAACGGACCGTCGGCCTGACCGTCACAGCGGGTGATGACGTACATCGGAGAGAGGGGAGCGGTGCTCCGGCGTCCGATCAGGCGCACCTGGTCGAGCACGGCGCAGGTCGGCAGGACCGGTCCAGTTCCAGGAGCACCACCCCGGTGCGCGGTCGCCGCACACGGGTGACCGACGCGACGGAGACGCTCACGTCGCGGGGTGTCCAGCCGCGCGGACGGTACCGGGGCGGGGACTGCTCGGCGGTGTGCACGGTCGGGGTGCCGGTGAGGTCGGCGAGCCGGACCATCGAGATCGCCGAGACCAGCAGGTCGTCGGTGGTCGCTGTGGTGTGGGCCGGCCAGAGGAACGGGTCCATTGGATCGGGGAGCGACGCGCGGAGCGTCGGCATGATCGCAGTCAGTGTCACGACCACACGCTCTCGCGCGCTCGAACAGCGCGGAAGGCCTCCTGACGGAACCCCTACGGCCGGTAGCGGAGTCCTGACGGAGCGCTCACCGGCGGGTGGCCGAGCGCAGGGCTGCGGTCCACCCGAGGGAAATCACGCCGGCGCCGATCAGGGTCTTCACCACACCACCGAGGACGAACGGGTACAGCCCGTACTGCAGGGTCTGCTGCAGGTCGAGGCCGAGTGCCACCGCGAGCCAGGCCATCCCGGCGACGAAGGTGACGACTGTGCCGAGGGCGAAGGACAGCAGCGCGTTCCGCAGCGGGCGGTCGCCGAAGCGCTCGGCGACCCAACCGACCAGGGCCGCGGCGGCGACGAAGCCGACGATGTACCCACCCGAGGGGCCGACGAGCACGCCGACCCCGGCCGAACCGTCCGCGAAGACCGGCAGTCCGACGACACCGAGCAGTGCGTAGACGAGCATCGACAGGGCACCGCGACGGGCGCCGAGGGCACTGCCGACGAGCAGCACGGCCAGGGTCTGCCCGGTGATCGGGACGGGCCAGATCGGCACCGACACCTGCGCGGCACCGGCGGTCAGCAGCGCGCCGCCGAGGACCAGGGCGGTGCTGACGACGGCGGTGCGGGGGAGCAGCGCGTCGGCGAGCGGGCGGTGTGCGGCGGGGGTGATCGTGGTCATGGTGTTCCTCGCTGGGGGACGGAGCTGGGGCTGTCTCTTATACACATCT
>NZ_QKLE01000034.1:0-31399 GCF_003224275.1 Curtobacterium sp. MCSS17_011
AGATGTGTATAAGAGACAGGCGCTCCCCACGCTTCGGAGCCGCCATCACCACGGTGCTCCTCGCCGCGACGATCGTCCTCACGCTGATCCCCGAGACGTGGGTCGCGGGCATCGTGCTGCTCGCGGTCGTCGTCGTGCTGTTCGCCGTCGGAGGCATCGCCGGCATCCGCCGACACCCCTACGGCGCACTCTTCCGACGGGTTGTCCGCCCGAGCCTCGCCCCGCCCGCCGAACTCGAGGCTCCGGAACCCCCGACCTTCGCCCAGCAGGTCGGCCTGTTCGTGACCGCGATCGCCCTGCTCCTCGCACTGCTCGGCGTGCCGTACGCCGCCCCGATCGGTGCCGCGGTCGCCCTGGTCGCCGCGTTCCTCAACGCCGTCTTCGACGTCTGCATCGGCTGCCTGCTCTACGTGTGGCTGGTCCGCGCGGGGGTCTTCCGCCCGCGGCGCGGCGTCGCCTGACGGCGTCCGGCCTGGAGGCCCGCCTCACCTCGGCCGCACCGCCAGCGTCCGACAGGTGCTCGGCTCCAGAACACGGCTCCACCCCGCCCCGTAGGGTGAGCGGGTGGGGGAAGACGAACGAATCATCCGGCGAGCCTGGCGTCGTACCGCCCTGGTGGTGTCGATCGCCGCGGTCGCGGGGGCAGTGGCAGGTTGGGCAACCTCGCGCGGCGAGGACGGCTGGACCGTCGCCCTGGCGATCTTCACGTGCGTCGCCGTGCTGGTCGGCCTGGCCGGGATGCTCTCGTTGCTCCCCGCCAGTGCACGCGCGTCGTCGATCGTCACGCAGGCGAACGAGGGCCTGACGAGAGACCGTCGCAAGATCATCAAGACGGCCATCCGTTCGGGCGTTCCGCTCGCGGAGGACGCGGGCCCGGAACTGCAGCACCGCGCGCTCATCCTCGCCCGCGGGACCGCCGCGTTCAACGGACTGGTCCTCGGTCAGAACCTCCTGCTGTTCGCAGGAGCCGCCGCTCCCCAGTTCGCCCGAGTCGTCACCGGCGATGGCAGCGTGCCCTTCAGCCGGATCTTCCTCGCGCTCTTCGTCATCGAAGTGGCGTTCCTCGTGCCGCTGCTGGTCACCCGAGGCCGCCGGGCTCGGCGCTACGCGGATGCCACCGCAGCCGACAACGATCGCCGCACTACTGCTCCGGTCCCTCTCGCATGACCGCCGGGTCCCAAGCGCCGGCCACCCCGGACGTCGTCGCCCGCCGAGCCTGGCGCAGAACCGCCGTCATCGTCGCGATCGGTGCAGTCCTCGGTGCGATCGGCGGATCGCTCTTCGCACGGCAGGACAGCGCGCTCGAGACCACCCTCGCGATCGTGGGCATCGCTGCGGGAGTGGGTGGTCTTCTCGGCACCTTGTCGATGATCGCCACGACGCTCCGCCGATCCTCCGACATGCAGGCGCCCCTCGAAGGGCTCTCGCGCTTCGGCCGGAAGACGCTCGCGCAGGCGATCGCGAGCGGGACCCCGATCGAACCAACCGACTCCGACCTCGCACGACGGGCATTCGACCTCGCCCGTCTCCGCGCTGCCTACCAACCCGTCGCGCTCGGCCAGTTCCTGCTTCTCTACATGGGGATTGCCGGCCCGCAGATCCCGAACCTGTTCGACGACAACTCGTTCGTGGCTGGCTTCAGTCGCATCATCTGCGGAGCACTCCTCGTCGTGGCTGCCGCTATTACCCCCGTCATTCTGCGCCAGACTCGGGCTGCACGACGCTACGTGCAGGCAGCCACCGAGGCAGCCGCCCGCCAGCGCTGACTCAGTAGCCCTGCCGCACCTCGTGCACCGGAGGTAGCCCCTTGCCCTGTACGGTGAAACACCAGTACAAGGTTTCGGGGGGCACAGTGGGCGTACAGATCGACGAAATCACCTTCGGGTACCGGCGTGACCACGTGGTGCTTCCGGGATTGTCGACGGTGTTCCCGACCGGAGCGAGCGTCCTGCTCGGGCCGAACGGCGCCGGCAAGTCGACCCTGCTCGGACTCGTCGCCGACACGCTCCGTCCCCGCACCGGGACGATCAACATCGAGGGACTGGGTGAACCGGGCACGCGCGGAAACCGTCGACGGTACCGCAGCGGCGTCGCGTGGCTCTCGCAACGAAGCGATGCCTTCCCCCGGCTTGACCGCCCGAGAGCACGTCGCGTACTGCGGCTGGCTGAAGGGCCTGTCGCGCGCCGATGCCTGGGATCGCTCGACGGCAGCTCTCACCGCCGTCGATCTCGCCACCCGAGCCGACGCACGAGCGACCTCGTTGTCGGGCGGCCAGATCCGACGGCTCGGCGTTGCCGGCGCACTGGTGTCCGGCGCACAGTGGATCCTGCTCGACGAACCGACGGCCGGACTCGATCCGGCACAGCGCGCGCGGTTCGCTCGGATGATCCGGAACCTGCCGACGGAAGTGTCCGTCGTCGTCTCGACGCACCAGACCGAGGACGTCGCCGCGACCTTCGACCACGTGACCGTCCTCGTCGACGGCCGGGTGCCGTTCGCCGGTTCGGTCGCGTCGTTCACCGAGCCGCTCGCAGGCCTCTCGCCCGCCGAGGCGATCACCGCTTCGTACGCGCGGTTCACGAGCGAGGACGACTGATGCGCCCGATCATCCCGTGGCGCAGCCGAGCGGCAGTGTGGCTCCTCATTCCCGGGTTGCTCGGCATCGTCGCCTACAGCGCGCAGTTCGCAGATGAGACGACCGTCACCGGCTACTGGCCCGCCGCGATGGCTGGCTCCGCGATCTACCTGGTCTTCTCCTGCGGCGTCGCGGCTACGGCTGGCGCTTGGGAAGGGAAGCGCTTCCGGGCCGCGGCGCCCGCGATCGAGACCAGGAGCAGATCGAGCGCCGCAGTCATCGCCGATCACCTTTGGACGCCCTTAGCCGCCGGCCTGGTGCTCCAGCTCGTCGCGATCGCGCTCATGAGTCGGGCCACCTGGGGCACTCCCGGTGGCCCGTCGCCGCTAGTCAGCCTGGCCTTCGCGGGGATCCTGTTCTTCCACAGCTGCATCGGGTTCGCACTGGGGCGGTGGCTCCCGCCGGTGGCGTCCATCCCGCTGAGCCTGCTCGTCTCGTACAGCTGGCTCGGCTTCACCTGGTCCGTGGACTACTTCCCACTTCGGTACCTCGCCGGTCTCGTGATGGCGGACTGCTGCTCGGTCGAGACCGCGCTCGACATACGGGCACCGGTCATCGCGACGGCGTTCAGTCTGCTCGCAGGGTGCAGTCTGCTCGTCATCGCGGTCGCTCGACGCTCGAGTGGCGACAATGCACGCCGGTTCGGACTCCAGATCGGCGCGAGTTCGTTCGTCGTGATCACCGTCATCGCGCTGACCGCCGGCTCCGGCCTCGGCGCAGCGCCGATCGTCGATCGCCCGCAAGCGCAGGCGATCTGCAGCGGCGAGGGGCCGTCCATCTGCCTCTTCCCGGAGCAACGCGCCACCGGCAACTCGGAATCCGTCATCCGGAAGGCCGTGAAGAACCTCAGTCGCGCTGGCATCACGGTGCCGCCGACCATCCGAGCGAGCAACGCACCGTCGACGGCCGACGTCGTGAACATGATCGTCCAGGTCCGGATGACCGACGCCGACCTGCTCCACAGCATCACCACCTCCTTGCTCGGCGATGCCGAGGTGGCGTACTGCGGCACCGAGCAGGACGACACCGAACGCCACAACGATGCAGCCGTTGCCAATCGATGGCTCATCGACGTCGCTGCCGAGGGCATCCTGCCCGCAGACCAGGTGGAACCCGCCCTCGAGATGGACGACCAGGGCGTTCTGCGAACCCTTCACCGGGCTCCGATCTCGGCTCAGGCCGCGTGGGTCACCGCGACGATCGACCGGCTGACGGATTGCTCGGTCGGCCACATCGCGGTGCCGTCCTCGTGATCTGGTGGCTGCGTGTCCACCGCACCCTGCCGTTGCTCGGACTCACGACCGCCCTAGCGGTGCTCTCGATCGCGCTCGGCCCGATCGGCATGCTCTTCCCCTCGTTCGGCGACGGCGCACCGTTCGCACTGATCCCCGTCGCGGCCGTGCTCCCGCTGGTGATCGCCATCACGGACCCGGCGTCGTGGGCGTTCGCCCTCCCCGTGGTGGTCGCCGCCATCGTCAGTTCGCTCGCACACAGGTCGAGCACAACCGCGTAACACGCAATTTACTTTCAGCACTGGCGCTCGCACACGAAAGACGCTTTCATGGCGGGATGACGATCACCGAGCGATCCGAGCGCGCCGACGCCTTCGCCCTCGTCCGCACCCAGTCGGCGAGCATGCCGTCGAGCATGCGCGCCATCGCCGACGCCGTCCTCGACGACCCGGCAGCCGCGGCCACCACGAACGCCACCGACCTCGCTGGCCGAGCCGGGGTCTCCCCCGCCACGGTCTCCCGGTTTGCCCAGCACCTGGGCTTCGCGAACTTCGCCGCCCTGCAGCGCAGCATGACCCGGGCCGTCGAACGCGGGATCCACGAGCGTGAATTTACCGAGATCCACGCCGGGGTCGCGGTCGACGACGACGTCGCCACCGTCATCGCGAAGGTCGCCGAGGACGTCCGAGCGGTGATGGCCGACACCCGCGCCGCACTCGATCCGCACGCGCTCGAGGCAGCGGCAGCCGCAGTGAGCGACGCCCGCCGCGTCGTCCTGTACGGCGTGGGCGCGAGCGGCATCGTCGCCCGAGACCTGCACCTGAAGCTCGAACGCATCGGCATCGTGAGCTCGATCGCTGACGACCCGCACAACGCGCTGACCCTGGCTAGCGTCATCGGCGAGCACGACGTCCTGGTGCTCGTCAGCCACTCGGGCTCCACGGTCGAGACCCTCGAGGTCGCCCACGCCGCCCGGGCCCAGCACGCCGCGATCATCGCGATCACCGGCCACGCCTCCGCCCCGCTCGCCACCACCGCCGACCACGTCCTGCTCGGTGTCGCCGGTGCCGAGAGCGCCCTGCGCCCCGCGGCCATGGGCAGCCGGATGAGCCAGCTCGCCATCGTCGACACCCTGTTCATCGTCGTCGCGCAGCGCATCGACGAGCGCTCCCAGCCACTCCTCGCCCGCAGCCGCGACGCCGTCCGCACCCACCACCGGAACTGAGCTCCACCATGACCACGAAGCACGACAGCCACGACGCTCTCCGCGACGAACTCGCGGCCCTCACCACCGAGGCAACCGACCACTCGCTGGACGACATCGACACGATCTCCACGCTGGAAGCTGCCCAGCGCATGAACGCCGGAGACCGCAGCGTGCCTGCGGCACTGGAGCCGTGCCTCCCGGCCATCGCACTGGCGGCAGACTCGATCGCCGCAGCGTTCGCGCGCGGCGGCCGACTCGTCTACGTCGGCGCCGGCACGCCGGGCCGGCTCGGCGTCCTCGACGCCAGCGAGTGCCCGCCCACCTTCGGCACCGATCCGGGCCAAGTGGTCGGCGTGATCGCCGGCGGCGACCCCGCCCTGACCACCGCGGTCGAGGGCGCGGAGGACGACGAAGCAGCCGCCGTCCGCGATCTCGACGCGCTCGCTCTGACGGCCGACGACGTGGTCGTCGGGATCAGCGCGTCCGGCAGGACGCCCTACGTGATCGCAGCCATCCTGGAGGCCCGGCGCCGCTCCGCCCTGTCGGTCTCCGTCGCGTGCAACCCCGACTCGGCCGCGGGGCGGGAGGCCGACATCGCCATCGACGTCGTCGTCGGCCCCGAGTTCATCGCCGGGTCGACCCGCCTGAAGGCGGGCACCGCGCAGAAGCTCGTGCTCAACATGCTCACCACGCTCGCGATGGTGCGCAGTCACAAGACGTACGGCAACCGCATGGTCGACGTGCGCGCGACGAACGCGAAGCTCGTCGCCCGGGCGTTCTCGCTCGTGCAGGACGTCACCGGCGCTGCCTCCGCCGAGGTCCAGGCGGCGCTCGACGCCTCGGACGGCGAGGTGAAGACCGCCATCGCCGTGATCCTGACCGGTGCCTCGGCTGCCGACGTGCGTGCTCGCCTCAATGCCGCTGCCGGCTCGTTGCGCGCCGTGCTGTAGACCCCGTTTCCCCGTTCGTTTCCCCTCCCCCGAGGAGCACCCCATGCCCGATGCCCAGCAACTCGCCCAGCAGATCCTCGACGCCGTCGGTGGTTCCGCGAACATCGCCGACGTCGAGAACTGCATGACCCGCCTGCGGGTCGAGGTCGTGTCCGACTCCTCCGTAGCGCTCGAGGACCTCAAGGCCACGGACGGCGTCATGGCCGCCATCGCGGCCGGCTCGAACCTGCAGATCGTGCTCGGCCCGGGTCTCGTCGACCGCGTGGCCGATGGCCTGGAGGCCCTGCGCGCGGCCGCCCCGTCGGCTGCGGCAGGTGGGTCCTCACCGGAAGAACTCGCGGCTCGCGGCGCCGAGATCAAGGCAACAGCGCGAGCTCGTTCCGACGGCCGCACCATGCGTGCGATCCGGAAGATCTCCGCGATCTTCATCCCGCTCATCCCCGCGCTGATCGCCTGCGGGCTGATCGCCGGGATCAACGGCATCCTGACGAACCTGGGGTGGGTGTCCGGCGTGACGCCGTTCCTCGGGGTGCTCTCGTCCGGCTTCCTCTCGCTGCTCGCCGTGTTCGTCGGGATGAACGCCGCGAAGGAGTTCGGCGGCACGCCCATCCTCGGTGGCGCGGTTGGCGGCATCATCGTCGCGGCCGGTGTCGCGAACGTCACGGTGTTCGGCGAGACCCTGGCACCCGGGCAAGGCGGTGTGCTCGGTGCGCTGGCCGGCGGCATCCTCGCCGCCTCCGTCGAGCGGTTCATGCGGCGGGTCACGCCCGACGTCATCGCACTCATCGTCGTGCCGACCGTGACAGTGCTCGTCGCGGGGTCGGTGACGCTCGGGATCCTGATGTCCGTCGCCGGTGTCGTCTCGGTCGCGATCGGTACTGCTGCGACCTGGCTGCTCGCGAACGGTGGGGCCTTCGCCGGCTTCGTGCTCGGAGGCCTGTTCCTGCCGCTCGTCATAACCGGCATGCACCAGGGGCTCATCCCTATCCACACCACCCTGATCGACCAGACCGGGTGGACCGTGCTGCTGCCCGTGCTGGCGATGGGTGGTGCCGGGCAGATCGGTGCGTGCATCGCGCTGTGGGTGCGGTTCCGGTCGAACGCCTCGCTGGTGCGGACCATCCGCGGTGCGCTGCCGGCCGGGTTCCTCGGCGTGGGTGAGCCGCTCATCTACGGCGTGACGCTCCCCCTCGGGCGGCCGTTCATCACCGCCTGCATCGGTGGGGCGTTCGGCGGCGGGGTCGTCGGGCTCTTCGACCAGCTCGGGCACTCCGTCGGGGCGATCGCCATCGGCACTTCGGACCTGTCGCTCATCCCGCTGCTGAACGGCCCGTCCGGGTACGGCTGGGCGCTGCTCGGGTACGGGTCGGGGCTCATGGTGGCGTACGTCGTGGGGTTCGTGGCGACGTTGTTGTTCGGGGTGTCCGCGTCGGTGAAGGCCGACCTCGAGGAGCAGTCGTCTGCACCGTCCGGCGACGCGGTCGCTTCGAACGCCTCGCTCGACGTGCAGGTCGTGCCCGCCAACTCGGTGGAGAGTGCTAGCTGATGCGAAGGGGTGGGGAGCGCGCACGCCCACTCCTCGGGGGCTGTCGGCGCAAGCGAACAGCCAGGAAGGACTCTGAGGTGGGCTTCGTCTCACATCTCGGAGGCTCCGCTTCGCGAAGGTCCACAATATCGATCGCGATCGCCGTCGCCGCTGGCGCGTCCAGTGGGAAACAGACTCGGGGCCGACGTAGACTCTTATCCTGTGCCGCACACTCAGCAGACAGTCCTCGGCGAACCGGCCGTCATCGAAGCCATTGCTCGGAAATTCATCGCCATTGAAGGCGATCGGGTCCTATACAACCTTCGATCGTCTAGTAGCTACAGCTGGAGAGACCCCGAGGAGTGGGTGCGTTGCAGCACGATCGCTTTTCTGCTGATCACCAAGGGATATCCTGCGAATCGACTAGAAACGGAAGTCTTGGTCCCTCGAAGGGTTCCCGGCGACTTTGCGGACATCGTGGTATTCCGGGACGATCGCGGTAAGCAGCCTTACTTAGTCGTCGAGAACAAAGCGGCCCGAGTCACGGATGCGCAGCGTGCGCAAGGAATTGAACAAGCGATCGGAAACGCAAACAGCCTTCGTTCTGACCTCGCACTGTACGACGATGGAACCGTATCGGTACTGTTCGACACTAGCGGCGCATACGGAGCGAGGGAACGAGAAGAAAATCAACGCGGGAACCGCGAACGCCTTCCCGAGCAGTACACAAGCGACGGACTTAGGTGGAGGTTCATCGCTGGAGACCTAGAGAATGACATCCGCCCCGCACCTCCGGGGAAGCTAGAAGCGAAGGTAAAGCGGACGCACTCGCTGATCTGGGCCGGTGGGAAACGTGACCCCCTGAACGCCTTTGATGAGTGGTCGAAGCTACTTTTCGCGAAGGTCCATGATGAGCGGACTACTTCCAATGGGGAAAACCGCCGCTTCCAGGTAGCATCGGGAGAAACTGCAATCTCGGTCGCAAGCAGGATTCATATGCTTTTTCGGGACGCCTCGGAGACAGATCCCTCAATCTTCCCGGAGGGGCTCCGCGTAAACCTGCCCGACACGAAGATTCGCGACATTGTCCAAATCCTGCAGGACATCAGCATTGTAGACACTGATTCAGATACAATCGGCCAGGCGTTTGAACGGTTCTTCGGCAGCGTGTTTCGCGGCGAGCTCGGACAGTACTTTACGATGCGGCAGCTCGCACGATTCTCCGTGGCCGCCATTGGCATTGAGCATGACCACTATGTGATCGACCCAACCGCCGGGTCTGGGGGTTTCCTTCTCGAAACGCTTCTACAGGGTTGGCATTCGATTGATCATAACTTCGCCGGCCAGAGCGAGATGGCGAGGAAGCGATATGATTTCGCAGCACATCACGTTTACGGAATTGAAATTCATGAAATTCTTGCAAGAATTCTGAAGATCAACCTACTGCTTCACCACGACGGACACACGAACATAGAAGCTGACAGGAGCGCGCTCGACGTCGATTTTCAGAATATTCGCCTACGTAACGGGTGGCGAGGGGGCTTTCATCGCGTCGTAGGCAATCCTCCGTTTGGGGACGTAGTGAAGTCTGGCGACCGGGATCTTCTTGGGTCGAACGAGCTAGAAGTGTTCACCCTCGCTGACGGCAGAAGCGCGTTAGCAAGCGAGCAAGCGATTCTCGAGCGTGGCGTGGATATGCTCAAGGACGAAGGCAAGCTTGCATTTGTACTTCCAGATGGTCTATTCAACAATCAGGGTGATCAGTCAAACTGCCCGCAAACTCGGCGCTACCTCGTCATGAATGGGCATATCGAAGCAGTAATTTCTTTGCCTGATCATGCATTCCGAAAATCCGGCGCACAAAACAAGACCTCGATTCTGATTTACCGTAAATACTCTCCCCAGGAGCGGATTCGATTCGCGGGAGCATTCGACGCTGCGATCGCGGCAGGTAGCGACACCGATGAAGCAGTCGGCGTCGGTCTCGATGAGCTCGGTCACAGCACGTTCATGGCCGAACCGATGCACATCGGTTACACAAGCACGGGCGCGGCAACTCCCCAGAACGAGCTGTATCGGCCAGATTCTGACGGCTTTATTGCAGAAGAGCAAGAAGGCTCCGTGCTGGGTGAGTTCCGATCGTTCCTCGCGGCCCCCCGGACTTATAGCAGCAGACGCCAGCCGGACACGTTGTCGATTCCGACGGCTGATGCCTGGCGGGCGCACTCAAGCCACCGGCTGGATCCAAAGTATTTCCTTTTCAAGAAAGAAGAGAGAAGCGCTCTCCCCAACGGATGGGTTCGCAGCCAGCTCAGGGACGTCATGACTCGTCGGGAAGAACTGGCACAACCGGAGCTCAAACCGAACGACAGGGTGACGGTCCTGACGATTTCACAGACAGGCGACATCCGCGCTCGAGAAGCCGGCAAAGGTAAGAACCCACCTGAATGGCTGGGGATGTATTTTGAGGATTCGCCTTCCAAATGGTATGCCGCTAACGTCGGTGATGTTGTGTTCTCGCGCATCGACCTGTGGAAGGGTTGCATTGCCGTCGTTCCGGAGGGTTTCGACAGGTCGCTTGTAACTGGCGAATTCCCAATATACGCGCTTAGTGACGAGCGGATCGATCCGCGTTTCCTTTCAGTGCTGCTCCGCAGCCGATATTACAGAAGAGCCTTTCGAGCGATTACAACCGGCCACAGCAACCGCCGTCGCACTCAGACGGACGACTTCGAAGCACTCGAGATCGCGTTCCCTCAGGACATCGAGGAACAGCTTCGTCTCGTTACGCCGGTACTTCAGGCTCGTGCCGCTGTCGGCGCGTCAAGTGAGCTTTTGCGACGCGCAACGCTCGACTTCAGCGACGTGATCGATCAACGGGGTGACGAGGTTGTCGAGGAAGACGAGCCGTTTGAAGAGGAATAGGTCCATACATCATTCACAGGTGGTTGGTCGGGAGCGGTGCCACTGGGCACATCGGACCTTGTGGTCGGTGACGCTCGATCTGCGGGCGTAGAAACTGCCTCTAGTGCAATCTCTTAGTGGTGTAGTCACTCGACCAGGGCGTAGGGCTTCTTTCTTGCTCCCCGTTGCTTTCAAAGGGTGGCCGGTGGGCCACCGAGGGTTTCGGTGGGAGGGTCGATCTTGAAGTCCGCCAGGGGTGCTGCGGCACTAAAAGAGGGTCGCACGCAAGAGCAGTGATTCCGTCTTTGGGCTACGCCAAATCCCGGATGATACCGTCGGTGTTGGGGACTACCCGCTTACATGCATGAGTCGGTGCGCACGGGGAGGCTGATCGAGCGGGGGACCTGTCAGCAGGAACGACGCTTTCCCATTGATGACTCTATACGTGGGCGAGCCGGAAGAGATCAATCAAAGCCGCACAGAGGCAGTTGTGCTTGGTAACGTGTACGCCTGCTTCTCACCTGCAGCCAACAGCTCGCCGCCACCATCTCAAGATCGAGCGCCAGCCCGGGCAGACCGCCCCGAAGAAGATCAAGCGAGCGCTCAATACAAAGCCTTTTCGTGGAAAGGCGCCCGTCGGTTACCAGCATGGCGGCTCGATCGTCTAACATGCCCGATTGAATTGGAGCCCAAAACGATTCGCGTATCGGCGCGAGCCGCCGACTTCCATTGCTGCGTACTCGATGGGATCGCGGTCTACATCGACATGGACGACACTAGAGGTGGACGATTTCGTTGAAAATCAGAGTTGCATTGCGTCCGATAGTGTGCGGGGATCGACGCCAGCGATTCGATGTCCCCACGAACGGCACCTACTCGACTTCTTTCGCTTCGAACCGCGTTGAAACGTCAGATCCGTCCCGTTCACGAAGCGCTCGCTTAGCCATGTCTGCTGCGACCTTCTCCGTAGCGAGCCGAGCCCGCTCGAGCGCCGATGTGCCGAACGCTCGTGCGGCGCCCAGACCATCCGCTCCGTCGTCGATCGCCTTGTCGCGGAACTCGCCGACCGCTTCGAGCCACCGCTTCGCATCCTTGCTGGTGTGCCCACTTTCGAGACCGACTCGCTGGTGAAACTGTCCGACGGCTGAGCCGACGCCGTTACTCGCTCGGACGACAGCCCGGGCGGGGAGCGGCTGCAACAGGACCTTGCTGTTCGCTCGCGTAACCGCCGCGTCCATGCGCTCGATGAGTGTGACGGTAGTCCTGGAGATTCGTTCCATCCGGTTTCCTCGGATCGCACGGAGTGCGAGTCGCTTCTGCGTCGCGTTTTCAGGCGCCGCGTCGAGGACCCGGTCGAGTTCGAGGACATCGAGCGTGTCTTGGAGCTGCAGGCAGTGCGCGATCACGGCGAGCCACTCGCGCACCTTCGGCTCGGTCGCCTCAGTCGCATCCGCGAGCTCGCCGAGCTTCATCTTCTTCTCGAGCTTATATGCCAGGCCGTCGAGCTGCCGAAGGGCGTAGGCCTGCGTGCGCGCGAGGGTGGCGGACGTCCCCTGGATCTTCGACCACGTCGCCTCATCGACTCGTCCGGACGAGGCGCGACCGGTCATAGCGTCGTCAACGACGAAGTCGACACCGATCATGTCGGCGAGGACTGCATCCTGTTGATTGCGGAGTATGTCCTCGACCTTCTCGTCGATCTCCGCGAGGTAATCGCCCAGTTCATCGATCGACTTCTGCAACGCCATCTGATTCATCATCGTACCGATGCTTGCGATGGTGGTCGGGTTGAGCGTCGAGCCGACCGACGCGAACTGCAGAACGTGGTTGGTCTGCCCCGTGGAGGATCGAGCGATCCCCATCAGGAGCCCCGTGTCGCGGTTCTTCATGAGTGGGAATTTCCGGGCGATCGCGGCTGACTCTTCGGTGAACTGCAGCCATCGGCCAGAGCTCGCCATGCCGGCCGCGGTGAGCTGCCCGAGACTACCGAGGACACTGAGGGGCAGTTCCGAGCCTGCGCCGGTGCCCGTAGAGTCGTTGCTAAGCCTCTCGCTCCGGAGGAACTGTTCAACGGCCCTCGGTTCACCGAGAACAGCCAGGCCGTCACCGTCGCTGATGATCTCGATCCGGTCATCCATCGTGGGCTCCTGGTCCGGGTCAGTCATCGTTCGAAGTGCTCACGGGCTTTGCCGGCAAGTTCCGCGTCGACCGACCATCGGTCTCCGAGCTGGTGATCGGTGGCGGTTCGCCTCAGGAATGCGCGCAGGCGCTTGGGGTCGATCTGGAGCTCTCGAGCAAGCTCTGGCGCGGTCATCGTCATGCTGTGGTCTCCTCGTTCTCCGGCTGGCCAGTGATCTGTTCCACGAACCACCGCAGCACCTCAACGACCTGCTCACGGGCAGCGGTAGCGGTAAGCACGTCGACCGGGAACGACGGCCGCTTGTCGATCCTGCTGCCCGGTGCGTTCGAGTCGGGTGAGCCGGGAGGCGCGTGGCACCTCGGCCTCGGAGCCCTGGTGTTGGCAGCGTGGCTGGTCCTGGGCACGGTGGCCTGCCTGCTGACGTTCCGGTGGAACCGCAAGGACGCCTGATGGCGCCCCGCTGGTGGGATGCTGGGCACATGAGCGGCGAGACGTGGATGCGCAACCGGTGGTTGCACGTCTTCTTTGCGGGCACGATGCTCCTCACCGCCGTGATCACCGTGTTCGGGTGGTCTCCGTGGTCGATCCGCTGGCCCACCTACACCGCGGTCGTGGTGCTCGTCGTCGCCTACGCCGTGTTCGGCCACCGCGGCTACGACAGCTCCCGTGCCGCCGCGGCCTTCCTGCCGCTGGTCCTCGTCGCCTCTCTGGTGTTGCCGGCCGTCGTGCCGAGCACCGCGTTCGTGCAGTGCATCGCGTTCCCGCTCGTCTGGGTGCAATCCGAACGGGTCCGCACCGCCGTCCTGCTCTCGGTCGCGGTCGGGGTGGCGAGCGGCATCGGCCTGCAGGTGTCGAGCGGCCCGGACGCCCTGGTCAGCACCGTGCTCATCGAGGGCATCAGCGTGATCGGCGCATGCGCGATGGGCGTGTGGATCTCGAGCGTCGCCGGCCTGTCCGAGGAGCGCCGCCAGCTCCTGGACGAGCTCCGCGCCACCCAGCAGTCCCTCGCCGATGCCCACCGCAGCGCGGGCGTCGCGAGCGAACGGGAGCGCCTGGCCCGCGAGATCCACGACACCGTCGCGCAGAACCTCGCCGGCATCGTCATGCTCACCGAACGCGCCCGCAAGGACCTGGCGAACGACCGCGTTGCCGCGCTCGACGAACGGCTGGCGGTCCTCGAAGAGTCGGCACGTGCGGCGCTCGAGGACTCCCGCGCCCTCATCGCCGCCGGGGTCGCCGGTGCCACGAGCGGCAGTCTGGCCGGGGCCCTGCACCGCCTGGCCGAGCGGTACACCCGTGAGACCGGCACAGCCGTGACCGTCGACGCGACCGACGGCCCGCTCGACCGCGACGCCCAGGTCGTGCTGCTCCGGGTCGTCCAGGAGTCCCTCGCGAACATCCGCGGGCATGCCGACGCCGGCTCCGTCCGCATCGTCCTGCGGCACGCGCCCGAACACGTCGGCGTCCGCGTGACCGACGACGGCGTCGGGTTCGACACCGTCGTGCCGACTGCCGGGCACGGCCTCCGGGGCCTCCACGAGCGGCTGGCGCTCTCCGGCGGCACCTGCTCGATCACGAGCACCCCGGGCGGCGGCACCGTCGTCGACGCGAGCCTGCCCACCGGACCCGAGCCGAGCCTCCCGGCCGTCGATCGTCACCCCGTGGCAGAGGTGACCCGGTGATCCGCGTCGTGGTCGCCGACGACCACCCGATCGTCCGGGCGGGCATCGTCGCGATCCTGCAGGACGCCGACGACGTCGAGGTCGTCGGCCAGGCCAGCGACGGCCGCGCCGCGGTGACGGTGGCGCTGGCCGAACGCCCCGACGTCGTGCTCATGGACCTCCGGATGCCCGTGCTCGACGGCGATGCGGCGACGGCGGAGATCCTCGTCGCCGAACCCGGCGTCCGCGTCCTGATCCTGACCACGTACGAGTCCGACGATCAGATCCTCGCCGCCATCGAGGCCGGCGCCACCGGCTACCTGCTCAAGGCCGCCCCGGAGTCCGAGATCCTCGCCGGCGTCCGGGCGACCGCGCGGGGCGAGACGGCGCTGGCTCCCTCGGCGGCCGCAGCGCTCGTCCGCCGAGCAACGGGTTCGCTCCCCGCCGCGGCCGGCCCGTCGCTGACCCCGCGCGAGCTCGACGTCCTGCGCCTCGTCGCCCAGGGCAACAGCAACCCGGCGATCGGCCGCGCGCTGTTCCTCAGCGAGGCCACGGTGAAGACGCACCTCGGCCACGTCTTCGAGAAGCTCGGCGTGAACGACCGCACCCGCGCCGTGACCCGCGCGATGGAGCTCCAGCTCCTCCCGTGAGTCGCGAGCCCATCGAGTGAGCAGAAGATGTCGGGTCGCGTGCGCAGACCCGACATCTTCTGCTCACTCAATGCGGGACCACCCACGAAACGGGAGGCACGGTGCCTGCCCGCACCGTGCCTCCCGTCCGCTCCAGCGCGCGCCCTGCCATCGCGACGCGCGCCCGCTCAGGCCTCCGCGTCCGCCTCCTGCGACCGGACGCGGAGCACCCGCGCTGTGGGGGTCGACCCGCCGTTCGTGACCTCGAGCGAGCCCGAAGCGGCGTCCCACGCCACGGACCACGACCCGAGTGCCGTCGGGAACAGCGACTCGACGACCACCGCCTGCCCGGCGAACGCCGGCAGCGGCAACGACACCGACGCCGACGCACCGGGGAGCGACCACACCGACAGGTACAGGTCGCCCGAAGCGGCGTGCAGACCGAGTGCGACCCAGGGGTCCTCCCAGGCGGGCAGCCCGAGGGGCCAGACCGGCACTGCGGACTCGACGACGTCCAGGACCTGCCGGTGCGCAGCGATGGCGTCGCCGACCACCGCACGCTGCGACGACGACATCTCGTTCAGGTACCCGGACAGGTACATCCGCCCGAGCACCCCGTTCACGAGCGACAGCGTGAACAGCTCCGGGTCCATCGTCGGCGCCGGGTACGCCCAGTTCCCCGCCTGCTCGGGCAGCATCGCGGCGGGAGCGGCGGCGGCGATCGTGGCGGACAGTACCGGGTCCTGCTGGTCCGACGTCGACTGCATGTGCAGGCGGGACAGCATGGCCCAGTCGGCGCGCATCGCTCCCGAGGCGCAGTTCTCGATGAGCAGTGCCGGGTACCGCTCCTGCACGGCGTCGAGCCAGTCGAGCAGCGCCCGCTGGTGGTCGAGCATCCCGGCGAACGGCCCGGTCATGGTGTTGTTGTCCATCTTGAAGAACGTCACGCCGAGCTCCCCGACGAGCCGGTCGACGACCGAGTCCAGGTGTGCGCGGGCCTCCGGCGAGCGCAGGTCGAGCAGGTGTCGCCCGTGCTCAGCGACCCGGACCCCGTGGTGCTCGACGAACGCGGACGACGGCAGGGTCGAGGCCAGCGGCGAGTGGATGCCGATGACCTCGGGTTCGAGCCAGAGGCCGGCCTGCATGCCGCGCGCACGGATGTGGTCGATGACGGCCCCGAGCCCCGTCGGGAACCGCGACGCCGCTTCCTCCCACGCTCCGACGGTGTCCCACCAGTGCCCCTCGGCGTACCAGCCGGCGTCGATGCAGAACAGGTCCGCTCCGGCCTCGGCGGCCGCGTCGACCAGCGGCAGGAGCTTCTCGGTCGTCGGGTCGCCCATGAGCGTGTTCATGTAGTCGTTGAACACCAGTGGCAGGGCGTGGTCGGCCACCCGTACGTGCCGGAACGCTCGACGCTGCCGGGTGAGCACCCCGAAGGCGTCGCCGATCGACCCGGCGATCCCGACGGACACCGGCACCGAGGTGAACGGCTGCTCCGGCGTGACGAGGGTGGTCCACCGGTGTTCCTGGTCGGTCGGCCCGCTCAGCAACACGTACGCGTGCCGCCGGGTCTCGCCGAGCTCGTACAGCCACGGCCCGTTGTGCTCGATCTGCCAGACGAGTGCGTACTCGTCCGCCCGCAGCACGCCGATCGGCAGCGCCTCGCCGGTCGACCACGAGCCGCGGTTCTGCACGACGGCGCGGCTGCGGGGCGGGTGGTGCTGGGCCTCCCGGTCGATGCGCGCGAGGCCGATGTCGCGCAGCGGATCGGTCCGCCAACGGCTCTCCGCTGCCCAGTCGTTGTCGGCGTGCGCGAGCGCCAGCTCGTCGACTGAGGCACCCGAGTCGGTCAGGAACGCCCCGGTCGCGAATGACGACACGAAGTCCACGACGTGCTCGCCGTGCTCCGCCGACACCTCGGTCCACGTCTGGAACGCGGGCACGCCGGCGCGCGCCCGGAACACCGACTCGGCCTGGAGGCCCGTGGTCGCGTCCGCCTGCACGATCCGGAACCACAGGTCGGTCCCGTCGTCGTGCACGTGGTGCGACACGGGTCGCAGTCGCGCCCCGATCGTGGAGTCGACGTGCCGGAACCCGCCCGGGAACCGCCCGTGCCCGACGGTCGTCAACTCGACGAGCGGCTGCGGGTCGTCCGGCCCGTCCGAGAGCACCCCGCCGCTCGGCACGAACGACACGAGCGCCGCGGGCTGGTCGGCACCGACCCGGAACCGTGCCGCGAACCCGTCGGTGGCCCAGTCGACGAACGCCGGCCCGTCGCTCATCGCGCCCCGACCGGTGCGGGCTCGCTCGACACCCAGGCCCCGACGGTGTGGTCGTAGCAGGTGGTGTTGTCGATCTTCGTCCGGTCGAGCGGCGGCCCGGCGGTGATCCGACGCTCGGTTCGCTCCGGGTCGGGGGCGGCCTCGGCGAGCAGCCGAGTGTAGTCGTGGTGCGGGTCGAGGATGACCGCGTCCGACGGTCCCCGCTCGACGACCCGGCCGCGGTAGAGCACCAGGATCTCGTCGGAGAAGTGTCGTGCGGTCGCCAGGTCGTGCGTGATGTAGAGCACGGCGAGGTGGTCCTCGCGCTGCAGCCGACCGAGCAGGTTGAGCACGCTCAGCCGGATCGAGACGTCGAGCATCGACACCGGTTCGTCGGCGATGAGCACCTGGGCGCCCGGGGCGAGCGCGCGGGCGATGGCGACGCGTTGCCGCTGCCCGCCGGAGAGCTCGTGCGGCCGACGCGACGCGAAGTCCTCGTCGAGGTTCACCCGGCCGAGCAGTTCCCGCACCTTGTCGGCGGTCTCGTCGGCGCCGCGGGCCCGGTGGTGCAGCTGCAGCGGCCGGGCGATGTGGTGCTCGATCGAGTGGAACGGGTTGAGCGAGGCGAACGGGTCCTGGAACACCATCTGCACGTGCCGCCGGTACATGCTGCCCTCGACGGGGGTGCCGTCCTCGAGCCGCACGTCGATCGAGCCGCGCGTCCTGGTCTCGAGCTTGGCGAGCATCCGCGCGATGGTGGACTTGCCCGAGCCGGACTCCCCCACGAGCGCGACGGTCCGGCCGGGCAGCAGGTCGAACGACACGTCGTCGACGGCCCGCAGGGTGGTGCGCTTCAGCCCCTTCCGGGTGTGGAAGTCCTTACCGAGGTGGCTGACGGTCACACTGGTCATCGGTCCGTCTCCTGTGCTGCCTGGACCACGACGGCCCGGGTGTCGGTCTCGGGTTCGGCGCCGTCCTCGACCCCGGTGCGGATGAACGCGCCGCGGGCTCCGGACAGGCTCGGGAACGACTGCAGCAGCTTCCGCGTGTACGGGTGCTGCGGGTCGTGCTGGATCACGCTGGCACGGTCGCACTCGACGACCTCGCCGCGGAGCATGATCGCGATCCGGTCGCTGATCTCGAGCAGCAGCGGCAGGTCGTGCGTGATGAACACGACGGCGAACCCGAGCTCGTCGCGCAGTCGGACGATCTCGCGCAGGATCTCCCGCTGCACCACGACGTCGAGCGCGGTGGTCGGCTCGTCCATGATCATGATCTGCGGTTCGAGCAGCATCGCCATCGCGATCATCACGCGCTGCCGCATGCCGCCGGAGAGCTCGTGCGGGTACGCGGTGATGCGGGACGGGTCGACGCCGACGCGGCGCAGGGCGTCCTCGGCGATGGCCCGACGTTCCCTGCGCGGCAGGCCCTTGCGGTGTTCGACCAGGGCGTCGTCGAGCTGGGCGCGGATCGTGGTGACCGGGTTGAGCGCGTTCATCGCCCCTTGGAACACCATCGACAGCTTCGACCAGCGCACGGCACGGAGCTGCTCGTGCGGAAGCCCGAGCAGGTCGACGTCGGTGCCGTCCCGGTCGTGGAACGTGATGCTGCCGGACGCGACCTTCGCCGGCGGCCGGTGCAGCCGGGTGATGGCGTAGGCCAGGGTCGTCTTGCCGCAGCCGGACTCCCCCGCGAGCCCGAGGATCTCGCCGGGCGCCAGGGTGAGCGAGACGTCCTTGACGGCGTGCACGGGGTGCTCGGTCTCGTAGACGACGTCGAGGTGGTCGATCGTCAGCACGGCAGGGCGGCGACCGTCGCCCGTGGCGTCCGAGGTGACCGGTCGTGCGGTGTCGGTGGCGCTCATCGGGCGACCCCCTTCGTGTCGTGACCGGCGGTGGCGACGCGGGCCGGGCCTCCCGAGCGCGCCGCACGCTTCGCACGACGGTCACGCCGTCGCTGCGCACGCACGTTCGCGAGTCGCGGGTTGATGACCTCGTCGATCGAGAAGTTCACCAGGGACAGTCCCATGCCGAGCAGGGCGATGAGCAGGCCCGGCGGCACGAACCACCACCAGGCGCCGTTCGCCAGCGCGAAGCCGTTCTGGGCGTAGAAGAGCATGGTGCCGAGTGTCGAGGAGTTCGACGCCCCGAGCCCGAGGAACGACAGTCCCGCCTCCCCGAGGATCGCGGCGATCACCGCGAACACGAACTGCGACGCGAGCACCGGCAGCAGGTTCGGCAGGATCTCGACGGCGATGACCCGCCAGGGCCGTTCGCCGGCGACGCGGGCGGCGGACACGTAGTCGCGGTTGCGGATCGACATCGTCTGCGCCCGCAGCACCCGGGCGGACCCGGCCCACGACGTGATCGCCAGGACGACGGCGATGGTCCAGAGCCCGCGCGCCTCACGCGGCACCAGGCCGGAGATGACGATGACGAGCGGCAGGCCCGGGATGACGAGGAACACGTTCGAGAACAGCGAGAACGCCTCGTCCATGATCCCGCCCAGGTAGGCGCCGAGGATGCCGAAGAACGCGGACAGCACCGTGGCGAGGACGCCGACGATGAGGCCGATCTGCAGGCTGCCGCGGGTGGCGAAGGCGAGCTGGGCCAGGACGTCCTGGCCGGTCTGGGTGGTGCCGAGGACGTTCTCGCCGCTCGGTCCCTGCAGCCCGGTGTCGCGGATGGTGGTCGGGTCGCCGACGAGCAGCGGTCCGATCACCCCGAACAGCGTGACGCCGGCGACGAGCGCGATGCCCGTGACGAGCCACGGGGTGAGGGTCGGGAGGAACCTGCGGATGCCGCCCTTCGACGCGCGCCGGGTGGCGATCGACGTGGTGCTGTCGGCCTCCTCGGTCAGTGCGCCGATGGTGGGCTCGGTCTCCTGCTGGATGTTGGTCATGGTCGTCTCCTCCCCTAGCTCCGGGCCCGCGTGCGCGGGTCGATCAGTCCGTACAGCAGGTCGACGACGAGGTTCGCGCCGAGGACCGCCAGGGTGATGAACAGGAAGATGCCCTGCATGAGCGCGTAGTCGTTGTTCGTCACGGCGGACAGCAGCTTCGACCCGATGCCCGGGTACGAGAACACCTGCTCGGTGACGACGGAGCCGGACACGATGAACCCGAGGGAGATCGCGAACCCGGCGACGGAGGGCAGGACGGCGTTCCGGGCGGCGTAGTTCCGCAGGATCTTGCCGTCGGACAGGCCCTTCGCCTGCGCGGTGGTGATGTAGTCCTCGGACAACGTCGACACCATCATGTTGCGCATGCCGAGCAGCCAGCCCCCGAGCGACGCGAGCACGATCGTCACGGCCGGCAGCACCCCGTACTTGATCGCCGAGGCGATGAAGTCCCAGTTGAACCCGGGGGTCAGGATCACGTCGTAGCCGCCCTGCGCCGGGAACAGGTGGATCCCGGTGGCGAAGAAGTACACCAGGATCAGCGCGAGCCAGAAGTACGGCACCGCGGCGAGCAGGGTGGTCGCCGGCACGAACGAGTCGAGCCAGGTGCCGGGCCGCCACCCGACGAAGGCCCCGAGGCCGACGCCGATGATCGCGGCCAGGATCGTGGCGATCCCGACCAGGGCGATGGTCCACGGCAGCGAGCTGCCGATCACCTCGGTGACGGGTGCCGGGAAGTAGCTGACGGACACCCCGAGGTCACCGCGGAACACGTTGACCAGGTAGTGGCCGTACTGGGAGATGAGCGGCTCCGAGGAATCGCCACCGAGGAGCAGCTCGTACGCCTCCCGGGTCGCCGGGGTCACCTGCCCGCCGCGCTGCTGGAGCTTGGCGAGCAGGATGTCCACCGGGTTGCCGGGCAGGAGCCTGGGGATGATGAAGTTCAGCGTCAACGCCGCCCACAGTGCGACGACGTAGAAACCGATCTTGCGGACGAAGTAGGTCATCGTCGAGTGCTCCTCGGTCGCGGTCCCATCGGTGTCAGCCCTTCGCCGGCTTGAGCGCCTTGAAGATCTCGGCGTTGTCCGGGCTCGCCCAGACCGCCGGGAAGGCGTACAGGTCGTCGTCCGTCGGCCAGCCGGTGAACTTCGCCGCGTGGAACTCGCTCGTCGTGCCGCCGGTCATCACGGGGATGTAGGGCAGGTCCTCGACGATGTGCTCCTGGATCGTGTCGAGCTCGGGCTGGGTCGCCGCGGTGTCCTCGGGGTTGATCGTGGCGAGCTTCGCGATGGCCTTGTCGACGTCGGGGTTGCTGTACCGCGAGATGTTCATCGGGGCTGCTTCACCGACCTTCGCGGTGTTCGCCGTCGTGAAGTAGTTGTTGTACAGGTAGTACGGGTTCGCCGTCGGGCCCTGGCCGAGCGAGTCGATCGCGAGCTCGAAGTTGCCCTTGGTCTTCTTGTCGGTCCACTCGTTCCACGACGACTGCTGCGCCTTGAGTTCGATGCCCGCGGCCTTGAGCTGCTGCGTCATGGTGTCGATGGCGGTGATGTAGTCGGTCCAGCCGGTGACGACCTCGACCGTCAGGGACAGCTTCTTGCCGTCCTTGGCGTAGATGCCGTCGGCGCCCTTCGCGTAGCCCGCGTCCTCGAGCGCCGATGCCGCTGCGTCGGTGTCGGGGGTCTCCGGCATGACGGCCGGCTCGATGTCCTTCGAGATGGTGTCCTTCTGCGTCGTGGTGAGCGCGAAGGTCGGCGAGATCTCGCTCGCGGTGTTCTCGAACGCCAGCGAGTTGAGCTGCTTGCGGTTGATGGCGTCGGCGATCGCGTGCCGGACGGCCGGGTCGGTCTGCGGGCCGGCGCAGCCCAGGTCGGTGTTCGAGCAGGTCAGCAGTGCCATCTGGTTCTGGCCGACGGTGATGCCGTCGTAGCCGTTGTAGTTGGCGGGGATGTCGTCCATGTTCGGCACCGGGCCGGTCTGCCAGTCGATCGACCCCTGCTTCAGTGCGTCGGCACCGGCGGTGTTGCCGGAGAGCGACAGGTAGCGGATGGTCTTCACGGCCGGGGCGCCGTCCCAGTACTTCTTGTTCGCCTCGAGGGTGAACGCCTGCGCCTTGAAGGTGCCGAGCGTGTACGGGCCGGTGCCGACGGGCTCGCGCACGACGTCGGTGGTCGGGTCGATGTCCTTCCACAGGTGCTCGGGCACGATCCAGGTCTTGCCGAGCAGGTTCGGGCCGAGCACGAACGACGGCTTGTCGAACGAGACGACCACCTTGTCGTCGCCGTCGGCCTTCGCGGTGCCGTCGTAGCCGATCGAGTTCAGGGCCTTCTGCTTCTTGAGCATGTCGAGCGTGAACACGACGTCCTTCGAGGTGAAGGGCTTCCCGTCGCTCCAGGTGGCCCCGTCGCGCAGCGTGATGGTGAGCTGCGTGCCGTCGTCGTTCCACTCGTACGACTTGCCGAGCAGCGGCTTCGGGTCCTTCGTGTTGACGTTGGTGATGAAGAAGAGCGACTCGTAGATCGTGCCGACGCCGCCGATGTTGGACGGCGACCACGGGTTGAAGTTGATCTGGTAGTCGCCGGACTGGCCGGTGTACGCCACCAGGGTCGAGGCCGCGGCGTCGTTCGTGCTGGCGCTGCCGCTGGAGCTGCAGCCGCTGAGCGCGAGGCCGGCTGCGAGGAGAACGGCGCCGCCGATGGCGAGCCGTGAACGGGTTGGGTTGAACATCGTTGTCCTCTCGGTCTGCGTCGTCGCAGAGTCCACGTTGTGAGCGTGATTGTTACACGCGTAAACTAAGGCGGTCAAGGGGTCGGGTCACGGCCCCGTAACGATGAGGAGACGCAATGGAGCGGACCACCCTGGACGGCACGTGGACCCTCGAGGCGGTGACCGGTCCCGAGCAGTCGGCGGAGCACCGCGAACCGATCGAGGCGCAGGTCCCCGGCTGCGTGCACACCGACCTGCTGCGGGCCGGCCGGATCCCCGACCCGTTCGACGGCGACGGCGAGGCCGCCACCCAGTGGATCGGCGACACCGTCTGGCGCTACCGCCGCACGTTCGAGTGGGCAGCGCCGGACGAGACCCGCCACGACCTCGTCGCCGAGGGCCTCGACACCCTCGCCACCATCGAGATCAACGGCATCGTCGTCGCGACCACCGCCAACCAGCACCGCTCGTACCGGTTCCCCGTCGGGCACCTCCTCCGCCCGGGCACGAACGAGCTCGTCGTCACCTTCGACGCGCCCGTCCCCGCCGCCGAGCGCCTGTCCGCCCTGCACGGCGGCGAGCTCCCCCACGTCAACCACCACCCCTACAACGCGCTCCGCAAGAACGCGTCGAACTTCGGCTGGGACTGGGGCGTCGACGTCGCCACGAGCGGCATCTGGAAGTCGATCGGCATCGAGTCCTGGAGCGGCGTCCGCATCGCGGCCGTCCGCCCGCTCGTCGACCTCGACGGCACCACCGGTGTGCTGACGGCCCACGTCGACGTCGAGCACGCCGGCTCCACCGGCTCCTTCTCGCAGGCGATCGGCAGCGCGCCCGTCGCGTCAGCAGACGGTTCCGCGGGAACCGGCCTGGAGGCCCGCATCACCCTGGCCCCGCACCCCGCGTCCGCAGGGCACCCCGGTTCCGACACCGAGCCTCCCGTCCGTCCTGCCGGCACCGCCGACACCGCCGGCCGGGTCGTCGGCGCACGCCCCGTCGTCGACGGCGCCGCGACCGTGCGGCTCGAGGTCCCCGACGTCGCCGTCTGGTGGCCCCGCGGCGAGGGCGACCAGCCGCTGTACGACGTCCGGGTCGAGGTCGGCGACGACGTGTGGACCGGCCGCGTCGGCTTCCGCACGGTCACGCTCGACACCGCTGCCGACGCCGGCGGCGCGCCGTTCCTGCTCCGCGTGAACGGCCGTCCGGTCATGGTGCGCGGGGCGAACTGGATCCCCGACCACGCCTACCTGACCGAGATGACGCCGGCGCGGTACGCGGACCGGGTCCAGGACGCGATCGACGCGAACATGAACCTGCTCCGCATCTGGGGCGGCGGGATCTACGAGTCCGACGACCTGTACGACCGGTGCGACGAGCTCGGTGTGCTCGTCTGGCAGGACTTCCTGTTCGCCTGCGCCGCCTACGCCGAGGAACCGTGGCTCGCCGACGAGGTCGAGCCCGAGGTCCGCGAGGCCGTCACCCGACTGAGCCCGCACCCCTCGCTCGTGGTGTGGAACGGCAACAACGAGAACCTCGTCGCCTACGCCGAGTGGGGGTGGCGGCCGTCGCTCGTCGGCAGGACCTGGGGCAACGGCTACTACCGTTCACTGCTGCCGTCCGTCGTCGCCGAGCTGGACCCGACCCGTCCGTACACGCCGGGCAGCCCGTTCTCGTTCGACGAGTACCTGACGCCGAACGACCAGCGGAACGGCAGCGTGCACATCTGGGATGTCTGGAACCGACTCGACTACCGCGCCTACGCCGACTGGGAGCCGCGGTTCGTGGCGGAGTTCGGGTTCCAGGGTCCGCCCGCGTGGTCGACCCTGACCGCGGTGGTGCACGACGAGCCCCTCGACCCGGACGGTCACGAGATGCTCGTGCACCAGAAGGCCGACCAGGGCAACCGGAAGCTCGCCGACGGCATGCGCGGGCACCTGCCCTCGCCGACGAGCATCGAGGACTGGCACTTCGCCGCACAGCTCAACCAGGCGCACGCGATCCGCTTCGGCATGGAGTGGTTCCGCTCCCGCACGCCCGACAACACCGGCATGATCGTCTGGCAGCTGAACGACGACTGGCCCGTGGTGTCCTGGGCCCTCGTCGACCACGCCGGCATCCGGAAGCCCGTCTGGTACGCCGTCCGGCAGGCCTACCAGCCCGTGCTGCTCACCGTGCAGCCGTCGTCCGGTGGCCAGGGCGGCGACGGCGACGGAGGCCTCGACGTCGTCCTCGTCAACGCGTCCGGGGCGTCGGTCGCCGACGAGGTCACCGTCTCCCGCGTCGCCTTCGACGGCACGGTGCTCGAGTCGTCGTCGTTCATGCTCGCCGCTGCCCCCGCCGATGCCGATCGGGTGCAGCTGCCGTCGTCGCTCGCGGTACCGGGCGACGCCCGTTCCGAGGTCCTCGTCGTCACGGGAGCCGGCACCCGCACCGTGCACGACTTCGCCGAGGTCGTCGACCAGGCCCTGGCACCGTCGCCGCTGTCGGCGTCCGTGCAGGCCATCGCCGACGGCGCGGTGGTGACCGTCACCGCGGATTCGTACGCGCGGGACGTCTCGCTGTTTGCGGACCGTGTCGACCCCGCCGCCCGGGTGGACGACGGGCTGGTGTCCCTGCTGCCGGGCGAGTCGGTGACCTTCACGGTGACGGGTGCGCCGGGTATCGACACCGAGGCCCTTGTCGGCCCGCTCGTCCTCCGCCACGCGGGTTCGCTCCTGCCCTGACGCGGGGCGGCGGGGGACGGGGCCCGTTCCTTCGAGCCGCCGCTGACGGCTCCGGTTCACGAACCCCCGAGTTCGTGAACCGGAACCGTCACCCGAACACGCCCGTACACCTCCGCTGTTTCCGCAACACCGCCACCCGCACCGCCGCGGATCCCGCCACCGCCTCGGTCACCCCGCGGTAACCCGCACTGATCGCCCGGGACGGACCCTTCCTCTCGACGCGTGACGGTCCTGGTTCACGATCGCCGAGGATCGCGAACCAGAACCGTCACGTCGCCGACCAGGAAACGCTTCCCCGGCCGAAGCAGCGCGGCTGACGGCGCTCAGTCGATCGCGGTGAGCTCCAGCACGATCGCGGTCGCGGGTGCGAGCAGCGGGAGTCGTGCGCCGACGTCCTCGAACACGGCGCCGGTCAGTTCCAGGTGTCCGCGCACGAGCCACTCCGGCGGCACCATGTCGAGCCCGTGCGGCACCCCGAGCCCCTTCACCGGGGCGAGCCGGTACCGCCGCCCCCGGTCGAGCCCGCGGAACCGGAGCGGCACCGGCAACGACCTCGGCCCCGTCTCCGTCCGTGCCACCCGCACCAGCGCCCGCGACCGGTCGACGGCGACCACCGAGGTCGCCGCCGTCCCCGGGTCGCCCAGGTCCAGGTGCCGCAGCCGCCCGGAGTGCAGCAGCCCGCGCTCCCGTCGGTACAGCGCCGTCCAGGCCCGGAGCCGGTCGAGCTCCTCGGGCGACAGCTTCGTGACGTCCGTCTCGATGCCGGCCGAGCCGAACAGCGACACCGCCATCCGGAAGTCCAGGTCGAGGTGCCGGCCGGTGGTGTGCGACACCTCAGGGCCGACGTGCGACCCGATCAACTCGAGCGGCAGCAGCACCTCGGTCCAGCGCTGGATCGGCAGCCGCTCGAAGGCGTCGTTCGAGTCCGACGGCCACACGCGGTCCGTGCGCTCGAGCACGCCGAGGTCGATCCGGGCCCCGCCGCTCGCGCACGCCTCGATTTCGAGCCACGGGTGCCGCGCACGCAGCTCGTCCATCAGGGCGTACACCCCGCGGGTGTGCGCGTCGATGCCGGCGCGTCCGGCGTGCACGGCGTGCACGATGTCCCGGTTCTGGTCCCACTTCACGAAGTCGACGTGGTGCTCCCCGATCACCTGGGACATGCTCTCGAGCACGTGGTGGCGGGCGAGCGGGTTGGCCATGTCGAGCACGTACTGGTTCCGCCACGTCCGCACGTCGTCCTCGGGGCGCTGCAGCATCCACTCGGGGTGCGCCGCCGCGAGCTCGGACACCGGACTCACCATCTCGGGCTCGAACCACAGCCCGAACTCCATGCCGAGCGACCGTACCCGGTCGACGAGCGGCGCCAGTCCGTCCGGCCACACGGAGGGGTCGACCCGCCAGTCCCCGAGCGACGTCGAGTCCGACCGCCGGCCGAGGAACCACCCGTCGTCGAGCACGAACCGTTCGACCCCGATGTCCGCCGCGGTCTCGGCCAATGCCACCAGGGGCTCGAGCTCCTGCCGGAAGTAGACGGCCTCCCACGTGTTCAGCACCACGGGCCGGGGCCGCCGCGGGTGTCCCGGGCGACTCCGCAGCGAATCGTGCAGGCGGTCGGACAGCCCGTCGATCCCGGCGTCGCTCCAGACGAACACGGCGTCGGGGGCGGTGAACGACTCCCCCTCGACGAGCACGACCTCGCCTGCGCGCAGCAGTTCCCCGGCACCGAGCAGCGGTCGCGCCTCGGGGAGCTGGTCGTACCGGTAGACGGAATCGGCACTCCAGGCCAGGTGCACCGCCCACAGCTCGCCCTCGGCATCCGAGAACCCGGGCGTCCCGAGCACGAGCAACGTCGGCGAATCGTGGCCCGTCCGCCCGCGACGGCTCTCGCGTGCGTGGCTCCCGGCGGTCGCGGCCCGGCGCTGCGGTGTGCGCTCACGGGTCCACCGTCCGCCCAGGTCGAGCACCTCGGTGATCCGCTCCCCCACAGGCAGCGTCGCCTCGAGCGCCTGCAGGTGCACGGGCAGGGCATGCGTGTTCGTCACCGTGTGCCGTACCCGCAGCACCCCCGCGGTGTCGAGCACGAACTCGCTCCGGAGCGCCAACGGGTCCGACTCGGCGGTCACGACGATCCGCCGGTCATCCGCCAGGACGATCACGTCACGCCACCGCGGCACGAGCGGCATCCCGTCCACGTGCCCGGCGATCCCCGGCCGGCCCTCCCACCCGTCACGCTCGGTCGGCAGCACCGTGAGCGGCCACCGCGCGTCGAGGGCGCTCGGTCCGAGCGGCCGACCGAGTGCGAGCAGCAGGTCCTCCGCGTCAGCAGGTGCGACGGCTCCGACGTCCCGGCCCCAGTGCAGCACCTCGGGCAGCCCGTCCTCCGCGGACGCCAGCACCAGCGACACCCCAGCGGACCGCAGCACGTGCACCCGTCGGTCCCGAAGGCCGACGGTCGACGGCTCCCGCTCCACCACGGTCACGAGGCCTGCTCCTCGCGCAGCACGCGGACGCGTCCGGCCGGCACGACGGTGTCCGGCCCGTGGCCGGACCCGTCGAGCAGGTCCGTGCCGGACGCGCGGACCGTGACGTCGTCAGCGCGGTGGTTGACGAGGAACAGGAAGGCGGAACCGTCGTCGCCGACGCGACGCACCGCCTCCAGGCCGGGAGGCCCGGTGACCGTCCGCAGGATCCCCCGCTGGGCGATCACCTCGTCCACGAGCCGTTGGATACTGTCGTCCGCGAGCGTCGCGGACACGTACCAGGCGCCGCCGCCGACGGCGCGGCGGGTGACCGCGGGACGGCCCGCGAGCGGGCCGTCGGTGTACCGGAGCACGGGCTCGGCGTCCTCGAGGACGACCGCCTCGGCCCAGTCGGTGACGACCTCGCCGTCGTCCAGGGTCCAGCGTTCGTCGCGCTGCAGCGGCGTGAACTCCTCGCTCCAGGCGCCGAGCACGTCGCGGAACGCTCCCGGGTAGCCACCGGTGCGGATGCGGGCGGTCTCGTCGGCGACGCCGGACAGGTACGTGACGATCAGGGTGGCACCGCGGTCCACCACACCGGACAGCCGCGCGGCGGTCGCGTCGTCGACGATGAGCATCGTCGGCACGACGACCACGTCGTACCCGTCCAGGTCGGCGTCGGCGGGGACCACGTCGGTGAGCACCTGCCGGTCGTGGAACGCTCGGTGCCAGGCGCAGATCTCCCGGCCGTAGCGGAGACCCCGGTGCGGCTTGAGGCCCGACTGCACGGCCCACCCGGAGGCCTCGTCGACGACGATCGCGACCCGGGCCGGCTCGACGCGGGTGCCCTGCACGGGTGCGAGGTCCTGCAGCGCACGGCCGAGGGCGAGCACCTCGCGCCAGATGCGCGTGCGGGTGCCGGCGTGCGGGAGCATCGCGGAGTGGAACTGCTCAGCGCCCGCGGTGGAGGCCCGCCACTGGAAGAACATCGCCCCGTCGGAACCGTGCGCGACGTGCGCCAGGGCGTTCCGGACGAGCTCGGCCGGTTCCTTCGCACGGTTGCGCTGCTGCCAGCTCGGGCCACCCGTCGAGTGCTCCATCAGCAGCCAGGGGCGTCGGTCCGCCGACATCCCGCGCATCCGGTCACCGGCCAGCGCGAGGTCCTGCTCGCGGCGGGCGTCGTCGACGAGCGTGTAGTGGTCGTTCGCGACGATCGCCACGTGCTTCGCCCACCCGGCGTAGTCGACGACCTGTGAGCCGGCTCCCACCATGAAGTTCGTGGTCACCGGCACGTCCGAGTGCTGCTCGATGACGGCCTTCTCGGCGTCGAACTGGCGGAGGAGGGCGTCGGATGAGTACCGCTCGAAGTCCAGCGCGAGCCCGGGGTTCGGCGCACCGCCGACACCGCGCGGCGGCGACACCTCGTCGAACGAGGTGTAGGTGTGCCCCCAGAACGCCGTGCCCCAGGCGTCGTTCGCGGCCTCGACGACGCCGTACTCCGCGACGAGCCAGTGCCGGAAGTCCGCTGCCGACTCCTCGCAGTAGCACCGGCCGTTGCCACCGCCGAGCTCGTTGCTCACGTGCCACAGCCGGACAGCCGGGTGTCGACCGTACCGCTCGGCCAGCGCGTCGACCATCCGGAGTGCGTGCTCCCGGAACAGCTCCGAGGCCGGGCACCACCCGAGCCGCCCGCCGGGACGCTCGCGGCGCTCCGTGGCGTCCACGGGCAGGATCTCGGGGTGTGCGGTCAGCAGCCAGTTCGGGGGTGCGGCGGTCGGCGTCGCGAGGTCCACCGCGATGCCGTGCTCGTGCAGCAGCGCGAGCACGTCGTCGAGCCACTCCCACGTGAAGTCCCCCGGAGACCGCTCGAGCAGTGCCCACGAGAACACCCCGACGGTGACCAGGTTCACCCCGGCCTCCCGCATCAACCGGACGTCCTCGAGCCAGGTCTCCCGGGGCCACTGTTCGGGGCTGTAGTCGCCGCCGAACGACAGGCCGTCGGTCGGCCACGGGACGGTGGGGGCAGCGGTCACGGCATCTCCTTCGATGGTGTGGACCGTGCAAGCCTCCCGTCTGCGTCCGCGTTTGTCAACGTGCGTAACTAAGGCGCGCAGACGTGCGCCACGACCTCTTCGGCTTCACTCCCCCAGCAGCCGGCGGATGGCGAGCACCGCACCGGCGCGTGCCCACTCCGAGAACTCGAACGGCTGCACCTCGACGGTGACCGGCTCGGTGTACGGCGCCAGGGCTGCTCGCATCGACTCGTCGACGGTCGCCCGCGCCAGGTCGTACACGGGCAACCCGTCACCCGTCAGCACGACGGCCGCCGGGTCCGCGATGTGCACCGCGGTGGCGAGCAGGACCCCGAGGGCACGGCCTGCGTCCTCGAACGCGGCGACGGCGCCCGCCTCGCCGTCCCGGGCGAGCTCGACCACCTGCTCGTACGTTTTCCCCTCGTGTCCGGCGTTCCGGACGATCACCGGACTCGGCAGGTAGCTCGAGGCGCACCCGGCGTGCCCGAGCCCACAGTCCGGCCCACCGCCGAGGACCGGCAGGTGCCCGATGCGTCCCAGGCGCCCGTGCTCCCCCGTCGACACCTGCCCGTTCGCGATCAGCCCGAGGCCGATGCCCTCACCGACGGTCACCAGCACCATCGATCCACGACCCGCACCCGCGCCGAACCAGTGCTCCTTCGCCGTCAAGGCGTGGACGTCGTTCGCCGTGAACGTGGCGATGCCCGTCCGCTCCTCGAGCATCCGCGCGAAGGGCACCTCGTGCCACCCCAGGAACACCGACGCGGCGACCACGGACTCCCCTGCGCGGACGATCACGTCACCGGGCAGCGAGACCCCGATCGCACAGATCGCGGGGTGCGCGGGCCGGAGTCGCTCGAGGACGGCCGTGATCTGCTCCGCGAGTGGCTCGGCCGCGGTACCATCGATCACTTCCTCGTGCAGGGCGAGGACCCGTCCGCCCAGGTCCGTGACCGCGGCGTACAGACGGTCCTTCGTGAGCTTGATGCCCAGGAACTCCCACTGCCCACTGCTCACCTGCAGGAGCTCCGACGGCCGACCGGTGGCACCACGCACGTCCGTACCGACCTCGACCACCAGGCGCTGGGACACGAGGATGCGCATCGCCCGCGTGAGACTCGCCCGCGAGAGCCCCAGCGCCCGGGCGATCTCGGCACGGGAGAGCACCCCGTGGATGAGGATCTCCCGCAGCGCCAGTCGGGAGCCGTCGGGCAGGGCCGGCCAGGCTTCGGTCATCGTTCCTCCGTCGTCGGCTGATCCTACGGCCTGACCAGGACCCGGCGACAAGGACCCAGAACGGGCCGCAGACGCAGAAAACCCCTGACCAGTACTGGTCAGGGGTTCCCTGGTTCCTCTACGTTAAGTCCGGCGGCGTCCTACTCTCCCACAAGGTCCCCCTTGCAGTACCATCGGCGCTGAGAGGCTTAGCTTC
>NZ_QKLE01000035.1:0-28975 GCF_003224275.1 Curtobacterium sp. MCSS17_011
AGATGTGTATAAGAGACAGCTCCCCCGGCGTTCCTCCGACAGGAGTACCCCATGACGACCGCACCGGCCCAGCCAGGGGCCACCGTCACCCCGATCAAGCCGAAGGCCGTCGTCCGCGTCGGCGACCGCGTCTTCTCCGCCGCCTCGGTCATCGCCGGCGGCCTCATCCTCTTCGTGCTCGTGCTCGTCGCCGCGTTCCTCGTCTGGCAGAGCATCCCGGCCTTCTCCGCCAAGGTCGGCGAGCTGCCGGGGAAGGCCACGAACTTCTGGGACTACGTCGGCCCCCTGGTCTTCGGCACCGTCTGGTCCGCGCTCATCGCGCTCGTGATCGCCGTGCCGCTGTCCCTCGGGATCGCCCTCTTCATCTCGCACTTCGCGCCGCGACGCCTCGCGCCGGTGCTCGGCTACGTCATCGACCTGCTGGCCGCGGTGCCGTCGGTCGTCTACGGCCTCTGGGGCATCGCCGTGCTGGCTCCCCTGGTGAAGCCGTTCTACGTGTTCCTGAACGAGTACCTCGGCTGGTTCCCGCTGTTCTCCGGCCAGGTGTCCGGAACAGGCCGCACGATCCTGACGGCCTCGATCGTCCTCGCCGTCATGGCCATCCCGATCATGACGGCTGTCATGCGTGAGATCTTCCTGCAGGCCCCGACCCTCAACGAGGAGGCGGCCCTGGCCCTCGGCGCGACCCGCTGGGAGATGATCCGCCTGTCGGTCCTGCCGTTCGCGAAGTCCGGCATCGTGTCCGCGATCATGCTCGGCCTCGGACGTGCACTCGGCGAGACGATGGCGATCGCGCTGGTGCTGTCGGTCTCGACCAACGTCACGTTCCAGATGCTGACGTCGCAGAACCCCTCGACGATCGCCGCGAACATCGCCCTGCAGTTCGCCGAGGCCTCCGGGACGGCACTGAACGCGCTCATCGCGTCCGGTCTGATCCTCTTCGTCATCACCCTGGTCATCAACATGCTCGCGCGGTACATCGTCCGCAGCCGAGTCAGCTGAGAGGTCGCACCCGATGTCCCTCGCGCTCCGTCAGACCGGCACCGCCGGCAACGTCTACGCCAACGGCAAGCTGCACGCGTCCGTCCCGTGGCTGCTGCTGGTCGGCAGCTGGGTCGCCCTCGTCCTGGTCTTCGCCCTGCTCAACGCCGGTGGCGCCGTCGAGGACTTCAACGTCGTCGCCGCGATCTTCCTCGGCACGGTCCTGTTCGACGTGCTCATCGTCGTCATCTCGCGCATCGTCGAGGGCGGCCGCAAGGCGGTCGACCGGCTGGTCACCTCGCTCGTCGTCACGGCGTTCGTCATCGCGGTCCTGCCGCTGGTGTCGCTGCTCTGGACGGTCATCGCCAAGGGCATCGCCCGCCTCGACGCGAACTTCTTCTCGTTCTCGATGCGCGGGGTCATCTCCGAGGGCGGCGGCGCGGTCCACGCGCTCGTCGGCACGCTCGAGATCACGTTGTTCGCGGCGCTCATCTCGGTGCCGATCGGGCTGCTCACGTCGATCTACCTGGTCGAGTACGGCCGCGGCGCACTGGCGAAGGGCATCACGTTCTTCGTCGACGTCATGACGGGCATCCCGTCGATCGTCGCCGGTCTGTTCGCCTACGCGCTCTTCGCGCTGTTCCTCGGCCCGGGTGCCCGCTTCGGCCTGGTCGGCTCCGTCGCCCTGTCGGTCCTGATGATCCCGATCGTCGTGCGCTCCACCGAAGAGGTGCTGAAGATCGTCCCGATGGAACTCCGCGAGGCCTCGTACGCACTCGGGGTGCCGAAGTACCTGACCATCCTCAAGGTCGTGCTCCCCACCAGCCTCGCCGGCATCACCACGGGTGTCATGCTCTCGATCGCCCGCGTCATCGGTGAGACCGCCCCGCTGCTCGTCACGGCCGGCTTCACCGCGAGCATGAACTACAACCTGTTCCGTGACCCGATGATGACCCTGCCGGTGTACGCGTACACGCAGTACTCGCAGCAGGGCGCCAACCCGGTGCCGTTCGTCGACCGGGCCTGGACCGCGGCCCTCGTGCTCATCCTGATCGTGATGCTGCTCAACCTGCTCGCCCGGTTCATCACCCGCCTCTTCGCCCCCAAGCTCAGCCGCTGACCGTCCGCCCCCGCGGAACCAGCGTCACCACCCACCCAGAAGGATCAACGTGTCCAAGCGCATCGAGGTCGACGGCCTCAACGTCTACTACTCGAAGTTCAAGGCGGTCGAGGGTGTCGACATCACCATCGAACCCCGTACCGTCACGGCCTTCATCGGCCCGTCGGGCTGCGGCAAGTCCACCTTCCTCCGCACGCTGAACCGCATGCACGAGGTCATCCCCGGCGCATGGGTCGAAGGCTCGGTCAAGATCGACGGCGATGACCTGTACGGCGCCGGCGTCGACCCCGTGCTCGTCCGTCGTCAGGTCGGCATGGTCTTCCAGCGTCCGAACCCGTTCCCCACGATGTCGATCCGCGACAACGTGCTCGCGGGCGTGAAGCTCAACAACAAGCGCGTCTCCCGCTCCGAGGCGGACGACATCGTCGAGCGCTCGCTGCAGGGCGCGAACCTGTGGAACGAGGTCAAGGACCGTCTCGACAAGCCCGGCATGGGCCTGTCCGGTGGGCAGCAGCAGCGTCTCTGCATCGCCCGCGCGATCGCGGTCGAGCCGGACGTGCTCCTGATGGACGAGCCCTGCTCGGCCCTCGACCCGATCTCGACCCTCGCCATCGAGGACCTGATCGAGGAGCTCAAGAAGGAGTTCACGATCGTGATCGTGACCCACAACATGCAGCAGGCGTCGCGTGTCAGCGACAAGACGGCGTTCTTCAACATCGCGGGCACCGGTGCACCCGGCAAGCTCATCGAGTTCGACGACACCGCGACGATGTTCTCGAACCCGTCCGTGCAGGCCACCGAGGACTACGTCTCGGGCCGCTTCGGTTGATCGGCATCCGTCCGTCGCACTGACGGACGGCCTGGAGGCCCGGTGCACGTCCGCCACGGACGCGCACCGGGCCTTCGTGGTTGCGAGGGCGTTCGTGGTCGCGCCCGGCGCCACGGTGCGACCACGATGCGGACGCGGAACGACGAAGCCGCTGTCGTGTGACAGCGGCTTCGTCGTTCTGCGTCGGTGACGGTCCAGCATGACCGCCCGAGGCGTCAGGCGGTGGTGGGGACCGCCATGATGGGCGAGGTGGTCGGCTGCTCGGAGCCGCCCTCGGGCTCGACCGTCATGCCGATGGTCACGCCCTCGGACATCGATCCCTTGAGCACGGCGGAGTGCACACCGTCGGCAGCACCGTCGACCAGGCCGGCCGACTTGATGGCGCCGCCCTGCTCTTCGGAGCCGATGTACCAGAGCTCGTACGTCTTGCCCTTCGGTGCCTGCTCGACACCGTCGAGGATCACCGCGGACTTGCCGAGGTCGTTCGACCACACGACCGTTGCCGAACCGCCGCCCGCGACCTTGGTCGTGGTGCGCTGGAAGTCCGATGCGGCGTAGATGCGATCGAGGCCGCTCGAGGCCTGCGTGGTGCCGGTGCCGGAGCCGTTCGGGTCGAAGATCGATCCGACGCCGAGTCCGCCGAAGAAGACCGCGGCGACGGCAGCGGCGGCCGTCAGCATCACTGCCGGACGCTGGAACCAGCGACGGCGTGCCTCCGACGATGCCCGGCCACCGGCGGTGGGGCCGTCGGCGATCGAGGCGACGTGCCTGGCGGGCTCGGGACGGGCCTCCTGGACGGAGGTGGTCTCGGCGACCGGGGTCTGGTCGACCGTCGTGTCGGCGAGGGGTGCGGCCTGGGGGGTCGTGGCGATCCGGGCCAGCAGCGACGCCTTGAGCGACGCGGGGGGCTCGATCGGTGCGACGGCGTAGGCGAGCTGCAGCGCGGTCTCGCGCAGCGAGTCGTTCTCGGCCTGCAGCTCGGGGGACGTCCGGAGGGCGTCCTCGAGGAGCGCGCGCTCGTCGTCGGACAGCGCGTCGAGGGCGTGGGAACCCGTCATCAGTGCGGGGTCGTCGTGGCGTTCGGTCATGAGGTCACCCCCATCTCGTCTCGGAGTCGGATCATCCCGTCACGGAGACGGGTCTTGACGGTGCCGATGGGGACACCGAGGTGTTCGGCCATCTCGCTGTGCGAGTAGCCGCCGTAGTACGCGAGCTGCACGGCCTGCCGCTGGAACTCGGTGAGCTTCGCCAGCGCTCGGCCGACGCGCTCGTGCTCGATGCGGATCTCGACGGACTCGGAGACCTGGTCGAAACCGGCCTCGAGGTCGCGGATGCCGATCTTGGTGTCGCGGTCGTGTGACGACTGCGACGCACGGACCCGGTCGACCGCGCGGCGGTGGGCCATGGTGAGGACCCAGCTGGCGGCCGTCCCACGCTTCCGGTCGAAGCGGGTGGCCTGCTGCCAGACCTCCAGGAAGACCTCCTGTGTGACCTCTTCCGACTGCGCGCGGTCCCGGAGGAGGCGCGTGATCAGACCGAGGACCCGACCGGAGAGTGCGTCGTAGAGGTCCGCGAAGGCGGCTTGGTCACCGGCAGCGACCCGGGCGAGGAGGTCGTCCGGCGATGCCTGAGCTGGCTCTGACGAGCTCCAGCGTTCGGTGTCGCTATCCACGAGGGCAAGCATTGCAGGTTTCCCTCCTCTCGGTTGCTTTCGTTGACCAGGCGGGTAGCACGAAGCCTCCGCATGGGCGGTCGAGACGAGGGGCCGGCGTGACCCACAGGGAATTGACCGGCGGTGCCGGTCCGGGTCACACCGGGCCTCTCGCTACGTGACGGGCATTCCGTCCGTCACGCAGATGATTCGGTGCGGTCCCCGCTGTGGATTGGATGGGGGTCGGGATTTCTCGGCGGGATGGGCGCGGCGTGCCTTCGCAGGGAGCGCACGGGCACGCCCGGGGCCGGTTCTGTCCACCATGAGTGAACAGGGTCGAGTGATCAGCCAGCGTCTCGTAGACTTGGTCTCGCCGGGCCGCAGCAAGCCCCGGGCTCCAAAATTCGCCGCTTCGAGCGGCCTCGCGCCGAGAGGCGCTTCTGCGGCCCGGTCTTTTCATGCCCGGATGCGGCTCGGCCTTCTCTGCCCGGCTGCAGCCTGGAGGCCCGGTGCGGGTCCGCCCCACCGCTCGCTCAGTCCAGGCTGTCGCGACGCCAGAGCGCCGCCGCCTCGGTCAGGTCGGCCGCCAGCTCCGTCAGGCGGAGTGCCCGCGTCGTCAGTTCGCTCGCGCGCTCGGACGCGACCAGGTCGGACTCGTCCGCCACGGCGGTCGCGCCGGCGGCGGTCAGGCGGCAGAACGATGCGCCGCGGTCGAGCGCCACCGCGAGGTCGCCCGTGTACAGGCCGTGCAGGATGCGGTCGGCGAGCGTCAGGATCTCGGCGGGGCCGGTGGGTTCCTCGGCACCCGCGACGGCCTGGTCAATTGTGCCGATCTGCGCGGTCCCCCGTTCGAACAGGTACGCGATCTCCTCCGGGTTCTGCCGGATCACGATGCGCACCAGGTACACCCGCCAGAGCGCCCCCGGCAGGGTGTGTGCTCCGACCCGTGCCCACAGTTCCGCGATGGCGTCGATGCCGTGCACGTCGGTGTAGGTGACGAGCCGCTCGACCACGGCCGGATCCGGGTCCTCGCGCACCCGGTGCAGCAGGGCGTTCGCGGTCTCGTGCGCGACACGGTTCACCAGCGCCGGGTCCTCACCACCCTGGATGGCGGCGAACTCGGCGTCGGTGAAGTGGACGGGACGGTGGTGATCGCGAGGCACCGCAGCAGTGTAGGCGCGACCGGTGACACGCCCGCGGCCCGTTCGCCCAGAACGCAACGGCTGCGCGACGCGTACCGTGTTGCGGCAGGGAGGCGCTCCTCCCGGACGCGAAGGAGAGGATCTTCCATGAACGCCCTGCTCATCATCCTGGCTGTGATCGCAGTCATCCTGCTGTTCGTCGGCGGTTTCGCCGCGAGCCTGAAGTTCCTGCTGTGGGTGGGCATCGTGCTGCTGGTCATCGCGGTCATCGCGTGGCTGCTGCGCTCGCTCACCGGACGCCGCGGCTGACCCGCTCGCACCGTTCCGCTGCAGAGGCCCTCACCCGCTAGCCTTGCGGGTGAGGGCCTCTAGCTCAGTTGGTAGAGCACCGGACTTTTAATCCGAGGGTCGTGGGTTCGAGCCCCACGGGGCCCACATTTCCTGAACGCCGGCTTTTCATCCGAGGGTCGTGGGTTCGAGCCCCACGGGGCCCACACCTTCCTGAACGCCAGCTTTTCATCCGAGGGTCGTGGGTTCGAGCCCCACGGGGCCCACCTCCCAGTCTTGTTCCGTGCTCTTGTCTAGAATCTGACGGATGGGCCGACGATCGCAGCGCGAGCGGCCGGGCACCCGCACCGGCCCGGCGACGATGCGCCGACGCCGCCGCAAGCTGGTGCCGGTGCTCGCCCTCGGCGCGATGGCAATCGGGGTCTCCGGACTCCTGCTGATCCTGCCGAGCGTCTCGAGTGCCTGCCAGCCGGTGTCCTCGTCGACCTCCGCTTCGGCCGTCGCGGCACCCGGCGTCTCGGCCGATCGCGTCGCCGCGGCGATCGAGCCCGGGTCACGCGTCCTGATCGTGGGTGATTCGTACACCTCCGGTCGGGGCTCGACCAGCGGCGTCCGCGGATGGGCCGAGGACATCAGCGAGGACCGCGGGTGGACGGCCAAGATCGACGGCTACCCCGGTACCGGCTACGTCGACACCGGTCGGACCGGATCGTCGCACTACACGTTCGGACCGCGCCTCGAGCGGCACGCTTCGTTCGACCCCCAACTCGTGATCGTGCAGGGCAGCCAGAACGACTGGCTCGTCGACGCGGACACCCTCCGCGCCACCGTGGAGCGGACCCTCCGCACGGCGCAGCAGACCTGGCCGGACGCCGTCGTCGTCGCGCTGGGTCCGTCAGCGCCACTGCCGTGGGCGAACTCCACCGTCGGTGTCGCCGCGTCGGTCTCCGCGGGTGCCGCCGCTGCCGGTGTGCCCTACGTCGACGCGCTCGCCGGTAGGTGGTTCACGTCGAGCAACAGCCCGGGGTACTCCGCTGTCGACGGCGGCCACCCGAACGACGCCGGCTACCAGTACCTGGCGGACCGTGTCAGCGAGTCCCTCGACGCCCTCGCCGCACCCGTCGACAGCTCCCGCTGCGTCTGAGCGGCACCACCCGCGCCTGAACGGGGTACAACCCGTCCCCAGCGTGCTCATGGGAGATCCCCTGCCCGCCACAGTCCATCCTCAGCGGACTGTTGGGCTGCCGCCGATAGTGTCGTTCCCGGATCCGATCAGCGGATCCTGCAGCACAGCACCACCACGAACGAACGGGGTACACCGTGATCGAGCCCATCGAAGCCACGCAGACCAGCACCACCGGTGACGCGCGCCGCATCGTCGAGCTCGCAGCAGCGACCAACACGACGATGAGCAACGAGCTCCTGCTCGACACGCTCCGCCGCAACGCCCAGGTCACGACCCGCCACATCCGCAAGGACTTCATCGAGGTCTCGACCGCCACCGCCGTGCTCGGCTACGTCTGCCGGCAGCGCAAGGACTTCATCGCGCTCCGTGGCGACGACCCGGCGTGGGCGCACGAGGTCGGCCGGTACGCGACCGAGTCCCTCGCGGTCGAGGCACTCCGGATGCGCCGCGGCTGACCCCCTGCGACCGACGCGGACACAGAGGGCCCCGCCGGACACCGGCGGGGCCTTCGTCGTGTCGGCGGTGCACGCCGACCGGAGTCCTCAGGACCAGACGCGGCGGATCCCCCACGAACCGGTCCAGGTCTCGTCCGGCTCGAGCCAGCGCAGGCCCTCGCCCGAGTTCAGGGCGTTCGCGGGTGCGGTCATCGGTTCGACCGCGACGGCCAGGCCCTTCCCGTCGCCGCGGGGGTACTCGCGCGAGGTGAAGACCTGCACGTAGGGGAACGAGGCGTCCTGCCAGAGCTCGACCCCGTCGCCCTCGGGCCCGTGCATCGTCGTGCGGCGGATCCCCTCGGCGTCGGGAGTGACGTCCTTGTACGCGGTGTCGAGGTCCGAGTCCCCGGCACGCCGACCCTGGCGCAGGTCGTACGGCGTGCCCTCGACCGGCACCGAACCGTTCGGCACCTTCTGCTCGTCCACGGTGAACGCGGTCGCGGCGTCGAGCGTGACGACGAGGTCGTCGGCGGGGGTGTCACCCGCACGCAGGTAGGGGTGCGCACCGACGGCGAAGGGTGCGCGGACGCCCGAGCGGTTCGTGACCTGGTGCGTGACGCGGATGCCGTCATCGACGAGTTCGTGCAGCACGCGCGTCTCGAGGGTGAAGGGCCAGCCGTGCTGCGGGTGGATCGTCGCCTCTTGCTCGATCGAGGTCTCGGTCTGCGACACCACCCGGTACGGGGCGAACCGGAGCAGCCCGTGCGACGCGTTGCCGTACTTCGGCTCCGAGATGTCGAGCTGCTGACGCTTGCCGTCGAGCTCCCACACACCACCGGCGACGCGGTTCGGCCAGGGTGCGAGGACGATGCCGTTCGCGCCCGGCGGCTGCTCGGTCACGGGGAACGGCTCGGTGATGTCGAAGCCGGCGACGCGGAGTTCGCGGATGCCCGCGGCGACCTCGGTGACCACGGCTTCGACGACCCCGTCGGGTCCGGCGTGGTGGAGGCGGTACTGGCCACCCGTGGGTGCTGCGGTCATGGGGCGTTCTTCCTTCCGGCTGGTTCGGTGCGACGCTCGCCGTCGGCGACGATCACCTGGGCCCCGGCCGCCCGGATCGCGGCGACCGCGGCGGCATCGGCCTCGGCGGTGACGACGACGTCGATGTCCTCGAGCGCGCGGACGACCCCGATGTGGGCCCGGCCGAACTTCGACCCGTCCGCGACCACGACCGTACGCCGGGCCGTCGCCGCGAGCATCCGTTTTGCTTCGGTCTCGGGCAGGTTCACGTTCGTCAGCCCGTGGTCGACGTCGAGTCCGGTGCCGCCGAGGAAGACGAGGTCGGCGGCGATCATCGGCAGGACCGCGCCGTTGAAGGGGGCGACGAGCGAGTGTTGCAGGGGCCGGAGGGTGCCGCCGGTGACGATGACGGTGAACCGCGGGACGGCACGCTCGAGCGCGAGCGCGGTGGTGAGGGAGTTCGTGACGACGGTGATGCCGGTGAGATCGGTGCGGGCCACGAGGGCTTCGGCGACGGCGGCCGGCGTGGTGCCGACGTCGAGGACGACGCACTCCCCCGGGCGGACCAGCGCGGCGGCCGCACGGCCGATGGCAGCCTTGGCCACCTGGTGCTCGACGGCGGTCTCCTCGAAGGGGCGCTCGGTGGACCCGGCCCCGAGGCGGACGGCGCCCCCGTGCACCCGGCGGATCCGGGCCTCCTGGTCGAGGACGGCGAGGTCCTGGCGGACGGTCACCTCGCTGGTGCCGAGGGACGCAGCCAACGCGGCCGTCCGGACCATGCCCGGGGCGCCGTCGACGATCGCGACGATGCGGTCCTGCCGCAGGGGCGCGGGCAGCGCGCCGGCGAGGAACGAGAGGTCGGCGTCCGTCATGTGGACAGTTTCGCTTGCTTCCGATGTCTTTCGCAACGCTTCAGTCGGGCGCTAGGCTGTCCCGGTGATCACCAAGCGCGTGACGAAGCTCGCGGACGGCCGCGACCTCTTCTACTTCGACGACGCCGACTCGACGCTGCCAGCAGAACGCAGCATCGACGGGCGCGTGCTCGACCCGCGGCCCGAGACGGCGCGGATGCGGCAGGACGTCCTGACGGGCGAGTGGGTGTCGATCGCGGCGTCCCGGCAGAACCGGGTGTTCCTGCCGCCGGCCGACCAGGACCCGCTCGCACCCCAGAGCCCGGCCAACCCGTCCGAGATCCCGAGCCGCTACGACGTCGCGGTGTTCGAGAACCGTTCGCCGTCGTTCGGCCCGCTGCTCGAAGCCGACGACGCTCCCGAGTCGCTCGAGTCCCTGAGCGACGTCGGCCTGAACCGCCAGCTCCGCTCGGTCGGCCGGTGCGAGGTCGTGTGCTTCTCACCCGAGACCTCAGGGTCCTTCGCCTCCATCTCCGAGTCGCGTGCCCGCACCGTCGTCGAGGCCTGGGCCGACCGCACCGCCGCACTCTCCGCGATGCCGGGCATCCAGCAGGTCTTCCCCTTCGAGAACCGGGGCGAGGCGATCGGCGTCACGCTGCACCACCCGCACGGGCAGATCTACTCGTACCCGTACATCACCCCGCGCACGCAGCGACTGCTCGCGAGCATCGAACGGTTCGGCCCGGACCTGTTCGAGCAGCACCTCGCGAACGAGCGGGGTTCCGAGCGGGTCGTCCTCGCAGGCGAGCACTTCACCGCCTTCGTCCCGTTCGCCGCGCGCTGGCCCATCGAGATCCACATGCTGCCGCACCGCCACGTCCCCGACTTCGCCGGCCTGACCGACGCCGAGAAGGACGAGCTCGCGCACATGCACCTCCGGCTCACCCGCGGGCTCGACGCGCTCTACGGCGACCCGACGCCGTACATCGCAGCGTGGCACCAGGCACCGGTGCACACCGCGCGCGACACCGTGCGGCTGATGCTGCAGATCACCTCGCCGCGACGTGCGGCGGACAAGTTGAAGTTCCTGGCCGGCAGCGAAGCCGCCATGGGCGCCTGGATCGGGGACCTCGTGCCCGAGAAGGCGGCCGAGTTCATCCGACAGGGAGTCGAGCGCGCATGACGTTCCAGCAGGTCTACGGGTACGAGCCGACGGTGCGGTACTCCGCCCCGGGTCGGGTCAACCTGATCGGTGAGCACACCGACTACAACGACGGCTACGTGCTGCCCTTCGCCATCGACCGTCGCACCACCGCGTCGATCGCACAGCGCGACGACCGGACGATCCGCGTCGCATCGGCCTTCGATGCCGCGAGCGAGCCCGTGGCACTGTCCCTTGACGACCTGTCGCCCGAGGCCATGGACGGCTGGTCGGCGTACGTGTTCGGCATCGCCTGGGCCCTGCGTGAGCAGGCCGGGGCAGACCTGGGTGACAAGACCGGGCTCGACGTGTTCATCGAGTCCGACGTGCCGGTCGGAGCGGGCCTGTCATCCAGCGCTGCGATCGAGTGTGGCGTCGCGCTCGCGTTCAACGACCTGTGGGAACTCGGCCTCGACCGGAAGACCCTGGCGCGCGTGGGGCAGTACTCGGAGAACCACGCCGTCGGTGCACCCACCGGGATCATGGACCAGTCCGCCTCGCTGCTCGGCGAGCAGGACGCCGTCGTGTTCCTCGACTGCCGCACGCTCGACACCGCTGTCGTCGACCTCGCGCTCGAGGCGAACGGGCTCGAGGTCCTGGTGATCGACACCCGTGTCGAGCACGCCCATGCGACCGGTGGCTACGCGGCTCGTCGGGCCTCGTGCGAGAAGGGTGCGCAGGTGCTCGGTGTCGAGGCCCTGCGTGACGTCAGCGTCGACGACCTACCCCGTGCGCAGGAGCTCCTGGACGACGAGACCTTCCGCCGTGTGCGGCACATCGTGACCGAGGACCAGCGTGTCCTCGACACCGTCCGCACCCTGCGCGAACAGGGCCCACGGGCGATCGGTTCGCTGCTCGTCGCGTCGCACGAGTCGATGCGCGACGACTTCGAGATCTCCGTGCCGGAGCTCGACCTGGCCGTCGCGACGGCTGTCGGGCACGGTGCCGTCGGTGCCCGCATGACCGGGGGCGGATTCGGCGGTGCGGCGATCGCGCTCGTCGACCAGGAGTCCCGCGATGCGATCACCGCGGCCGTCATCGATGCCTTCGCCGAGGCCGGCTACCGCGAGCCGAACGTGTTCACGGTGCACGCCGCCCAGGGCGCCCGGCGCGACTGACGGCCCTCGGCCGCTCGTCGTTTCGCGCTCAGCGACAGTTCACGCGGCGATCAGCCCGTGGGCTGTCGCTCAGCGCGAAAGAGCGGCAGCGCCCGCCGCGCGCCCGCCGGCTCAGCCGAGGTAGTCCGCGTACCGGACGTGCTCCACGACGTTCCCGAGCACGAACGGGTGGGTCCGACCGTGTTCCACGGCCCACTCCACCCACGCGGTCTGCGCCGGCATGAGCAACCACACCAGGGCGGTGGTCCCGAGCACGGCGGCCAGGGTCAGGCCCATCACGGTGTGCTCGTCGAACCGTGCTGCACCTCGGCGGGCGATCGCGACGACGAACCCGACGACCGCGAACCCCACCGTCGCGAGCGTCCATCCGAACCAGGGCTCCGACGCGAACGTGTACTCCTGGCCGGCGTGCACGAAGGTCGTCGCCCAGGTCGACCCCGGAGCCTGGAACAGCACGCAGAGCACCACGATGACGATCAGCCACCGGGCGTCCTTGGTCAGCTGCGACGGCTCGGGCCGGGGTCGCATCACCGGCGTCGTCTGCAGTCGTTCGTCCCCCATGCCGCGACCGTAGCACCGGCTGGGCGCACTTCGTGAGCAGCAATGGTCGGGTGCGATGACGCCACCCGACCATTGCTGCACACCATCGCGCACGGCCGCGCACGGCCGCGCACGGCCACGCACGGCCACGACCCCGCGCGCTACGACAGCTGGCGCTCGGCGGCCTCGACGACGTTCTTCATGAGCATCGCGCGGGTCATCGGGCCGACGCCACCGGGAGTCGGCGACAGGAACCCCGCGACCGACGCGACCGCGGGGTCGACGTCGCCGTGCAGCTTCGCCTTTCCCGTCTCCGGGGAGACCACGCGGGTGATCCCCACGTCGATGACGGCGGCACCGGGCTGCACCCAGTCCGGCTTGACGAGCCCGGCGACCCCCGCAGCGGCGACGATGATGTCGGCGCGACGGCACTCCGCGGCGACGTCGGCGGTCAGGGAGTGCGTCAGGGTCGCTGTCGCCTCGAGCCGTGTGAGCAGCAGACCGAGTGGCCGCCCCACGGTCAGCCCCTGACCGATGATCGTCACGTGCGCGCCCCGGATCGGGATCTCGTACGCGTCGAGCATCGCGACGATGCCCCGCGGGGTGCAGGGCAGCGGTGCGTCGATCGTGCCCGCACCACCGGGCACGGCGAGCACGAGCTCGCCGAGGTTCGTCGGGTGCAGGCCGTCGGCGTCTTTCGCCGGGTCCATCAGCTCGAGCATCGGCGTCGGGTCGATGCCCTGCGGCAAGGGGAGCTGCACGATGAACGCGGTGACCCGGGGGTCGTCGTTCATCTGCAGGATCGCGGCCCGGATGTCGGCAGCGGACGCCGTCTCGGGCAGGTCGATGCGGTGCGAGTCGAGCCCGATCGACGCCGAGTCGCGGTGCTTGCCCGCGACGTAGGACATCGAGCCGGGGTTCGAGCCGACCATGATCGTGCCCAGCCCAGGACGGATGCCGTGCTCGTGCAGGCGGTCGATCCGGCCCCGGAGTTCGTCGAGCGTCCGGGCGGCGAGGGCGGTGCCGTCGATGCGGACGGCACTGCCCGCACCGGCCCAGAGCTCGCGCGGGAGCGCCGCGCTGACCGAACCGCTCACGCGTAGAGCGGGAACGCGTCGGTCAGGACCTTGACCCGCGCCGAGAGCGCTGCGACGTCCGGGTTCGGCATGAGGGTCAGCGCGATGATGTCGGCCACCTCGGTGAACTCGGCGTCGCCGAAGCCCCGGGTCGCCAGCGCCGAGGTGCCGATGCGGACACCCGAGGTGACCATCGGCGGGCGCGGGTCGAACGGCACCGAGTTGCGGTTCACGGTGATGCCGACCTCGTGCAGCAGGTCTTCGGCCTGCTTGCCGTCGACCTCGGAGGCGCGCAGGTCGACGAGCACCAGGTGCACGTCGGTGCCGCCGGTCAGCACGTCGATGCCCGCGGCCTTGGCGTCGTCGGCGGTCAGGCGGGCGGCGAGGGCCTGGGCACCGCGGATGGTGCGCTCCTGACGGTCCTTGAACTCGGGGCTGCCGGCGAGCAGGAACGCGGTGGCCTTCGCGGCGATGACGTGCATGAGCGGGCCGCCCTGCTGGCCCGGGAAGACCGCGGAGTTCAGCTTCTTGAACAGGGTCTCGTCGTTCGACAGGATGATGCCCGAGCGGGGGCCGCCGAGAGTCTTGTGGACCGTCGACGAGACGACGTGGGCGTGCGGGACCGGGGACGGGTGCAGACCGGCGGCGACGAGGCCTGCGAAGTGCGCCATGTCCACCCAGAGCTTGGCGCCGACCTCGTCCGCGATCTCGCGGAACTTCGCGAAGTCGAGCTGACGGGGGTAGGCGGACCAACCGGCGATGAGGACCTTCGGCTGGTGCTCGATGGCCTTGGCGCGGATGTCGTCGTAGTCGACCTCGAACGTCTCGGGGTCGACGCCGTACGCCACGGCGTTGTAGATGCGGCCCGAGAAGTTGAGCTTCATGCCGTGGGTCAGGTGCCCGCCGTGTGCGAGCTCGAGGCCGAGGATGGTGTCGCCGGCCGAGGCGATGGCGTGCAGGACGGCCGCGTTCGCCGTCGCGCCGGAGTGCGGCTGCACGTTCGCGTACTCGGCACCGAAGAGCGCCTTGGCACGGTCGATGGCGAGCTGCTCGGCGACGTCGACGTACTCGCAGCCACCGTAGTAGCGCTTGCCCGGGTAGCCCTCGGCGTACTTGTTGGTGAGCACGGAGCCCTGCGACTCGAGCACGGCGCGCGGCACGAAGTTCTCGGACGCGATCATCTCGAGGGTGTCCCGCTGGCGGCCGAGCTCCTGCTGCAGGACGGCGGCGATCTCGGGGTCGACCTCGGTGAGCGGGGCGTTGAACGCGGCGCGGGCGGCGGCCTGCTCGGCCACCTCGGCGGAGTCGGAGACGAACGGGGGCAGATCGGCAATGGACACGGGACTCCTACGGTGTGCGGACGACCAGCTGGTCGCACTCGGACGGTCGGTCGGTGCAGCCCAGGCGTACGGCCGCGCACCGTGTCTTTGTCGCTCCCCGATGGTGACCCATCCAACGCCAGTCGCGACGTGACGATCGTACCGAGCGACCCCGCCCTGTGTCACCCTGGATGCATGACGCTGCTCTCGCCCGACGTGGACGAACGGACCACCACGGACGAACGGACCAGTGCGCGGGCGGACACCCCCTGGGTCACCGTGGTGTGGGACGACCCGGTGAACCTGATGTCGTACGTCACCTACGTCTTCCAGCAGCACTTCGGGTTCTCGCGCGAGCGGGCCGAGCGACTCATGCACCAGGTGAACGACGACGGTCGCGCGATCGTCGCGTCGGGCCCGCGCGAGTCGATGGAGGCCCACGTGCAGTCCATGCACGGCTACGGTCTGCAGGCGACGGTCGACAAGGCCCCCGAAGCGTGATCCCGTTCGTCCGCCGCACCGACGGCGTGCACCTCGGCCTGTCCTCCGGCGAGCGCGACCTGCTCGCCTCGCTCACCGAGCAGCTGCGGCAGGTGCTCGGCGGCGACCTGTCCACCGACCCGATCAGCGAGCGGATGTTCCCGGACGCCTACCCCGGTGACGACGAGGCGAGCGCGGAGTTCCGGAAGTACACGCAGTCCGACCTGCTCACGCAGAAGACGACGAACGCCGCGATCGTGCACGACTGGCTGACGGGCACCCGCGACGGTTCGCTCGACGCCGAGGACGAGCAGGCGTGGCTCCGCACCCTCACCGACCTGCGGCTGACGATCGCCGACCGGCTGGGGATCGACAACGCCGACGACGAGGAGCGCTCGGTCGAGGCCGACGCGGGCGTCGGCCTGCGCGACGTCTACGACTGGCTCGGGTACGTGCAGGAGCACCTGGTCGTCACGCTCACGTCGCGTTGACGGGACACGGCCTGGAGGCCCGGATCACCTCCGGCACGACGGGTCACCCCAGCAGGTCGTCGCGGTGGGCTCGCGCCCAGTCGGCCAGGCTCCGGGGCGCGGTGCCGGTAATGCGCAGCACGTCGTCGCTCATCACGTCGACGCCGTCGAGGCCGCGGCGGACGACCCGGCCGAACTGCTGCCGGAGCCCCTCGGCCTGCCAGGCGGGCACCCCGCTCAGGCGCAGCAAGCCGGCGTAGATCCGGCTCGGCAGGTGCAGGGCGCGCACGGGTCGGCCGAGCCCTGCTGTGAGCGCGGCGGCGACACCCCGCGCGTCGAGCAGGTCCGGCCCGGTGAGCACCGGTTCGGTGCCGTCGTGGCCGTCCTCCGTCAGCACCCGGGCGGCGGTCCGGGCGATGTCCTCGGTGTCGATCCAGCCGATCACCCCGCGACCCGTGGTGTGCGGGAACCACCCCCGCCGGATCGCGGGTGCCGAGGGCTGCACGTTCGTCATGAACGACGAGGGGTGCAGGATCGTCCACGCCGTACCGCTCGCGCGCACCAGCCGGTCGGTGTGCCACGCGGCGCTCGCCCACGACATCGGGGAGTGCTCGGCGGCGTCCCCGCCGGACAGCTGCACGATCCGGGCGACCCCGGCTCGCTGTGCCGCACGGACCCCGGTGGCGCCCTGCTCGCGCTGCTGCTGGCTGACCGGGGTCACGAGGAAGAACCGGTCGACCCCGTCGAGCGCTGCGGTGAGTGCGTCCTCGTCGTCCAGGTCGGCCAGGCGGCCGTCGATGCCCCGCGTCCGGAGCGCGTCGAGCTGCGCAGGTCGTCGGACCACGGCACGCACCGTCACCCCTGCCGCCCGCAGCAGCTCCGCCGTCTTGCCCCCGACGTCCCCGGTCACGCCGGTGACCGCCACGATCTCGCCCATGTCCGCTCCCGTCCCACTGACTCGTTCTGGTATCAGTTTCCTGATATCAGGACTGTACGCCGGTACGATCACCCCGTGCCCCGTGAACTCCCAGCCCCGCGCGACGACGTCGACGGCATCGTGGCGTGGACGGTGATCCGGGCCGCACGGACGCTCTCCCGCCGACTCGCGGCCGAGCTGGCACCGCTCGGGTTGACGCCCGTCGAGTTCGGGGCGCTCATCCAGCTCGCGGCGGCCGGCGAGCTCAGCCAGGCCGACCTGGCGCGGGCGGTCGGCGTCCGACCGCAGAGCATGACGACGCTCGTCGGGGGGCTCTCGACGCGGGGACTCGTGAAGCGGGGCGCTGCACCGGGCCGGGGACGGGCCTCCCGACTGCACCTGACCGACCAGGGCGAGGCGCTGCTGGCACGCGCGCACCCGATCGTCCGGGCGAGCAACGCGTGGTTCCGCGACGGTGCGGAACCGATCTCGGCGACCCTGCTCCCACTGCTCGAGCCGGACGCCGGCGACGACGGTTCCGCCGTTCCTTGAACGATATCGGAAGGGAGCCTTGCAAGGTGGGCTGGTGACGGACTAGCCTCCGGGGCGTGACCGACGCACCGGAGACCGACCCGACCGACCTGGCCGACGCCGTGCTGACGATGCACGGACGGCTGCGGCGCTCGTTGCTGGCTTCGAAGTCGGACGACGTCACGGCGTCGCAGACCGCCGCCCTCGGACGCCTGCTCCGGCACGGGCCGGCCACCATCGCCGACCTGGCCCGAGCCGAGGGTGTCCGACCGCAGTCGATGGGCGCGACCGTCCAGGCCCTGGTCGACCTCGGCCTGGCCGAGCGCCAGCCCGACCCGACGGACGGCCGGCGGTCGATCGTCAGCGCGACGGCAGCCGGTCGGGATGCACGCCAGGCCGCCTGGGCCGCGCGGAACCGCGAGCTCGCCGAGCGGCTCGCGACCCTGCCCGAGGCGGACCGCCGCGTCGTCGTGCGGGCGATGGACCTGCTCGGGCCGATCGTCGATCCCTGACCCGCGCACCCCTCGCCCAGTCCTGCAACCGGAAGAAGCGTCCTCACGTCCACCACCACCACGACCCCCGACACGACCACGGGCAGCGGCTTCGGCCCGAAGCTCCTCATCCCGGTGCTCGTCGGGCCCCTGCTCAACCCGATCAACACCACGATGGTGTCGGTCGCCCTCACCCCGATCTCCCGCGACCTGGGCATCGGTGCGGCGCAGGCGATCTGGCTCGTCGCGGCCCTGTACCTGGCGAGCGCGATCGCGCAGCCCACGATGGGCAAGCTCGCCGACCGGTTCGGCCCGAAGAAGGTGTTCCTGACCGGGCTCGTCATCGTCGGGATCGCCGGGGTGGTGCCCGAGGTCCTGACCGGGTTCGGCGGTGCGGTGTTCGCCCGGGTGCTCATCGGCATCGGGACGTCGTCGGCGTACCCGGCGGCGCTCACCACGCTCCGGCAGCACTCCGCCCGGATCGGGAGGCCGACGCCGCCGCTCGTGCTCGGGGCGCTGTCGATCACGTCGCTCGTGTCCGCCGCCGCCGGCCCGCCGCTCGGCGGGGCGCTCATCGCCGCGTTCGGCTGGCACGCGATCTTCCTGGTGAACGTGCCGCTCGCGGTGTTCGGCATCGTCGTGGCGACGCTCTGGCTGCCGTCCGACCGGCTGCGTCCGCGTGACGACGCCGACCTGCCGGTGCTGCAGGCGCTCGACCCGCTCGGCATGGTGCTGATGACCGGGACCGTCTCGGCGCTGCTCGTCTTCCTGCTCGACCTGTCCGCGGGACTGTGGTGGCTGCTCGCAGTGGCGGTCGTGCTGCTCGTCGCCCTGGTGGCGTGGGAGCTGCGGGCCGTGCGACCGTTCGTCGACGTGCGGCTGCTCGCCCGGAACGGCGCGTTGTCCCGCACGTACGGCCGCCTGTTCCTGACGTACCTGCTCGCCTACACGATGACCTACGGGTTCTCGCAGTGGGTGCAGGACGTCGCGGGCTACCCGAGCGACGTCGCGGGGAACATCCAGCTGCCGGCCGCGATCGTCGCCGGGGTGACCTCGTTCGTGGTCGCACGCAAGACCGCGGTCCGCGGGCCGCTCGTCGTCGCCGCGCTGGTGCCGATCCTCGGCGGTGTGCTCCTGCTCTTCCTGCACACCGGGTCGCCCGTCGTCCTGCTCGCCCTGACCCCGGCGCTGTTCGGGGTGCCGCAGGCCCTGGCATCGGTGTCGAACCAGGCGGCGCTGTACCGGCTCGTGCCCGCGGAGTACATCGGCACCGCGGCCGGGCTGTCCCGCACCGCGGTGTACGTCGGGGCGATCGCGGCGTCCTCGCTCATCGGCGGTGTGTTCGGCCAGGCTCCGACGACGCCGGACCTGCACGTGCTGGCGTGGGTGATCCTCGGCGTCGCGGTGCTCCTGACGGTGCTGACCCTGGCCGACCGTCGCCTGCGGGACGCCGACGCCCGCGCCGCCGCTGACGCCTGACGCCTGACGCTTCGTGAGCAGGAACGGTCGAGTCGCCGCGGCACACTCGACCATTCCTGCTCACGAAGCACGTGCCACGCGGCCGGTACCCTGATCCGGTGACCGACCCGACCCCCACGCACTGGACCCTGACGCTCGTCTGCGACGACCAGCCCGGGATCGTGCACGCCGTCTCCGGAGCGATCGTCGCCGCCCAGGGCAACATCACCGAGTCGCAGCAGTTCTCCAGCGCGGACACGAACACGTTCTTCATGCGCCTGCAGGTGATGGCGCCGGTGGACCGCGCCGCCTTCGAGGCAGCGCTCGCCCCCGTCGCCGCCCGCTACGACGCCCGCGTCCAGCTCGACGTCGTCGGGCGTCCGCTGCGCACCCTCGTGCTGGTGTCGAAGGCGGGCCACTGCCTGAACGACCTGCTCTACCGGCAGCGCGGCGGACAGCTGCCGATCGAGGTCCCCCTCGTCCTGTCGAACCACGCGGACCTGTCCGAGCTCGCCGCGTTCTACTCCGTGCCGTTCGAGCACCGCCCGGTCACCGACGCCGAGTCGAAGGAGCAGATGGAGCGACGCGTGCTGCAGGCGGTGGAGGAGCACGACATCGAGCTCGTCGTCCTCGCCCGCTACATGCAGATCCTGTCACCCGAGCTCTGCGCCGCGCTCGAAGGCCGTGCCGTGAACATCCACCACTCGTTCCTGCCCGGCTTCAAGGGCGCGAACCCGTACCGGCAAGCGCACGCACGCGGGGTCAAGCTCATCGGTGCGACTGCGCACTTCGTGACGAGCGACCTCGACGAGGGCCCGATCATCGAGCAGAACGTCGTCCGCGTCGACCACACCAAGGAACCAGCCGAGCTGGTGTCCATCGGGCAGGACGAAGAGTCCCGCACGCTCACCCAGGCGGTGCGCTGGATCGCGGAGGACCGCGTCCTGCTCGACGGCGCCCGCACCATCATCTTCAAGTAGGCAGCACCATGACCAACGCCCCGCAGTCCCCCGTCGACTGGGAATCGGTTCCCGACCCGGCAGCCGTCCGGCAGCCGCGACGGCGGTTCGAGGCCTGGATGGTCCTGCGGATCGCCGTGATGGTGTTCGGGTTGCTGTCCCTGGCCTTCTGGGGCTACTGGTCGTGGCAGCTCCCGCTCCCCGGCTACCTGTTCATGGTCGGCGCCCCGCTGTTCGCCGCGGTCGTCTGGTACTTCTTCCGGTCGCCACGCTCCCCGATCGAGACCGACATCGTCGGCAAGACCATCGTCGAGGTCGCCCTGGTCGTCGCGGCAGGCGCGACCTGGATCTCCATCGGCCGCCCGGTCGTCGGTCTCGTCTTCATCGTGATCGCCGCCCTGAGCGGCGTGATCGCGTTCCGCAAGGAGACCGCATGAGCGCCACGGGCCTCCAGACCGGCCAGGAGGCCCGGCGCACGCTGGTCCGCGCAGCACGCGTCGTCGACGCGGCCGGCTCCACGGCCGACGGCTGGGTCCTGGTCGTCGGCGACACGATCCACGCGGCCGGTTCCGGCCCCGAGGCCCCCGCGGCTGACCGCGTCGTCGACCTGGGCGACGCGGTCCTGACGCCCGGCTTCGGGGACCTGCACGGGCACGGTGGGGCAACCGAGGCGTACGAGGACGACTCGTTCGACCGATCCCTCGCGATGCACCGTTCGCACGGCACGACCCGCTCCGTCCTGTCGCTCGTCGCGAACCCGATCCCGGCGCTGGCGGAGTCGCTCGCCCGGGTGCGTTCCGTGATGGTGACCGACCCGCTCGTCCTCGGCGTGCACCTGGAGGGGCCGTTCCTGTCCCCGCACAACAAGGGTGCGCACAACGAGTCGTTCCTGATCGACCCGACGCCCGCCGCGGTCGACGCGCTGCTCGAGGCGGGCGAGGGCGTCCTCCGCCAGGTCACGATCGCACCCGAGCTGTCCGGAGCCCTCGACGCCGTCCGTCGGTTCGTCGAGGCCGGCGTCACGGTCGCCGTCGGCCACACCGTCGGTACGTACGACCAGGCCCGGGCAGCCTTCGACGCCGGCGCGACGATCCTGACCCACGCGTGCAACGCGATGCCCGGGTTGCACCACCGCGCACCGGGGCCGATCGGCGCTGCCGTGGCGGACGACCGGGTGACGCTCGAGCTCATCCTGGACGGCGTACACGTGCACCCGGTCGTGGCGGACACGCTCTTCCGGGCGGCACCGGGTCGTGTGGTGCTGATCACGGATGCGATGGGTGCCGCCGGCGCTGCGGACGGCTCGTACCGGCTCGGGTCGCTCGACGTCACCGTGACCGACGGGGTCGCGCACGTCGCGGGCACCGACACCATCGCGGGCTCGACGCTGACGCAGGACGTGGCGCTCCGCAACGCGGTCTCGCTCGCCGGGCGGACCCTGCCCGAGGCGGTGGCGGCGCTGACGAGCGTGCCGGCCGCGGCGCTCGGGCTCGGCGACCGCCTGGGTCGGCTGGCGCCGGGGTTCGCCGCGGACCTCGTGGCGCTGTCGCCGTCGCTCGAGGTGCAGCGTGTGTGGGGCCGCGGGCGCGAGCTGCACTGAGGCGCGCAGCGTGTGTTCACCGGTCGATCGGCCGCCCCCGCACTCCCGATGCCCACGTCGTGTCCGCCGTGTCCCCGACCCGGAGCGACAGCGTGCCGCCCCGCGTCACGAACGACGCCGGCACCCATGACCGTTCGTGCGTCCACCCGTTCAACCGGGCGCCCTGCACGTACGGCTCGGTCCCCGAGGACCGGATGACGATCCGCTGCCCGCTTGCGCGCCGGATGTCGACCGTGCTGAACGTCGGGCTGCCGATGAGCATGTCCGCTCGCCCGGGCGTCTGCGGGAAGAGCCCGATCGAGGCGAAGACGTACCAGGCGCTCATCGTGCCGAGGTCGTCGTTGCCCGGCAGCCCGCCGGGGCCGGTCGAGTAGGCGTCGTCCACGACCTGCCGCACGGTCTCCTGCGTCTTCCAGGGCTTGCCGAGGGCGTTGTACATCCACGGCGTGTGGATGTCGGGCTCGTTCGTCGGGTCGAACTTCGTGGCGTCGCCGCCGGTGACCGCCCAGTCACCCGAGGCGTCGTGGAAGAAGTCGTCGAGCCGTGCGACCGCGGCGTCGTCACCGCCGAGCGCACTCGACAGCCCCCGCACGTCCTGCGGCACGAGCCAGGTGTACTGCGCGCTGGTGCCCTGCGCGAACCCGGTCCCCGTCGACGGCGACCAGCCCGGCGTCCACGAGCCGTCGGCCTGCCGCGCGGCCTGGTACCCGACGGCGGCGTTGAAGGTGTTCTTCCAGTACGTCCCCCGCTCGGCGAACATCCGGGCGTCGGAACGAAGTCCGAGGGAACCCGCCCAGTACCCGAGCGCACCGTCGGAGATCGAGTCCTCGAGGGTCTCGGCCGCTCCACCCCAGCAGGAGCAGTCGTCGTTCGCCGCGTACTGCCGCTCCAGGTACTCGTCGAGTGCGGGCCGCTGCGCCAGGCACTGCCCCGGGCACCCGATGTCGCTCTCGGCGTCCGCGTTCTCGACCGTCGCCTGGCGTTTGAGCGAGGCGTAGGCGGCCCGGACGTCGAAGTTCCGGACACCCATGGCGTACCAGGTGGCGAGCGTGGCCGCCGAGGGGTCGCCGGTCATCACGTGCGTCGGCGCTCCGAGGTGCAGCCACCGGTCCCACACGCCGCCGTTCTGCTCGGCGAACCGGAGCATCGACTGCGCCATGTCCCCGGCGACGTCCGGCCGCAGCAGCGCGAGCAGCTGGATCTGCGCCCGGTACTGGTCCCACCCGGAGTACGTGCCGTAGACGGCCCGGTGTCCGCGGTCCATCCGGTGCACCCGCAGGTCCGGGCCGAGGTAGCGCCCGTCGCGGTCGTTCAGCGTGTTCGGCTGCATGAGTGCGTGGTAGACCGACGTGTACAGCTGGGTGGTCCGGTCCGCCGTGCCGCCACCGACGCGCAGGCGCGACAGTTCACGGTTCCAGGAGGCCCGTGTGTCGGCCGCCACGCTGGCGACGGTCGATCGCTTGGTCACCTCGCCGTCACGGTTGGCGACCGCTCCGGCCGCGCTCACGTACGAGATGCCGATCTTCGCCTGCACCGTCGCTCCGCGACGCGCGTCGAACCCGACCCACGCGCCGGAGCCGCGACCGGCGCGGTCGGCGCCGGTCAGGTAACCCTCCCCACCGGAGGAGGACGTGCCTCCAGGCTGGACCGTGCCGTCCTTCCAGGTACCGGTGCTCGCGAACGCCGTGTCGAAGGTCGCGGTGAAGTAGAGGCGGTAGTAGCTGCGGCGGTCCGGGTTGGTGGCGCCGCCGCCGTTCGCACGGCGGCTGCAGAAGCCGCCCGTCAGGACGCTGCCGCTGACCGTGCGGGTGCGGGGGTCGACGCGGGTGATCGCGGCCTCGCTGCCGTTGATCGAGTTCGAGGTGCGGAACAGCAGGTTCGCGTCCTTGCCGGCCGGGAACGTGAACGCGCCGACGCCGGCACGGGTGGTCACGGCGAGGTCGGTGCGGACGCCGTTGTCGAGCGTGACGCCGTAGCGGCCGGGGCTCGCGGACTCCTGGTCGTGGGAGTACCCGGCGGCGTAGACGGCGTCCTTGGTGTCGGCCGACGGCGAGGTCGTGACCGGGGTCGTGACCGGCATGATCGGCACGTCGCCGGCAGCACCCGGAGCACACCCGGCTCCGTTGAGGTGCGTCAGGCTGAAGCCGCGCAGCCGGTTCACGTCGTACGAGTAGCCGTTCGCGACCGGGGTCGAGGTCTGGTCGCCCGCGGTGCCGGTGGGACTCCACTGCACCATGCCGAACGGCGCGGTGGCCCCTGGCCAGGTGTTGCCGTTGTTGCTCGTGCCGATGAAGGGGTCGACGTAGCGTGCCGGATCGGTCACGGTGCGCCTGGACTGCGTCGAGGGCGAGGCCACGGCCGGCGCGGCGACGATCCCCGTCCCCAGCAGTGCGGCGATGGCGGCCACCGCGGCGAGCGGGAGCGGGCGGAGGAGCGGGCGACGGTGCACGCGAGATCGGTTCACGTTCGTGACGCTAGCCCCCTCGGACGGGGGACGCCGCTTTCGACACCGAGCGCTCTCCCGCTGTTCACGTCGGGTTCGGCGACGGGCTCCTACGGGCTCGGGGTCAGCCGCCGTACTCCGCACAGTCGTCGGTGCCGCTGAAGCAGGCCGGAACGTGGCGATCCCGCCCGGGGTCGCTGTCCGTCTGGTTCCAGCGCCCCTGCGGGACGGCGAGCACGTACGCGGCGATGAGCACGATCGGTGCCGTGACGAGGGCGGTCACCACGACGCCGGTGCGCCCCGTCCGGACGCCGAACAACACGGCGACGAAGAAGGCGACGGGCCCGAGGACGAGCAGGAACTCGTAGGTGTGGACCGCACCGGGACTCTCGACGTTGTCCCCGAACAGGCGCAGCGTCGAGACGATCGTGGCGAACATCGCGACGGGCACGACGCAGAGCACCAGCACCGCGGCGAGCGCGACGCGGCGCTCCACCCGGGCACCACGGCCCCTCCGGCGCTCCCGCTCGAGCCGCGCGTACTCCGCGCCCACCGGGTCGTCCGTCGCTGCGTCGTCCACCCCCACCATCGGGCGAGTGTCGCACGGAACGGTGCCGACCGGTACGTGATCAGGCCGTCGTGCGCGCTGCGACCTCGTCGACGAAGGTGCGGACCCGCTGCCGGAACCCTGGGTCGGCTGCTGCCCCGCGGACGGGTACGACGTGCATCCGCCGGTCACGCCGGCGCAGCGCCGGACCGACGAAGACCCCCTCGGCGACGTCCGGCGCGGTGGCCGACCAGAGCGTCGAGCGAGCGCCGTCCTCCGCGGTCCGGGCCATGCTGCGGGCGACCAGGCCGCCGAGGCGCTGCATGAGGGTCTCGGCCTGGTCGTTCATCCCCGTCGCCGCGATGCCGGGGTGTGCGATGACCGAGCGGACGTCCGAGCCGGCCGCGCGGAGCCGCTCACCGAGGTCGACCGCGAACGCCGTCGCCGCCGTCTTCGAGTCGGTGTACACGGCGAGCTGGGAGTAGTCGCTCGGATCGTCGACCCCGCCCGGTGCAGGCACGCGGCGGGTGCGCTGCGACAGGTTCGACCCGACGAGCACGACGCGGGGCGACGGTCCGCCGAGCACCGGGAGCATCGCGTCGGCGAGCACGGCCGGCCCGACGACGTTGGTGGCCCAGGTGCGTTCGATGCCCTCGTCGGTCAGCGCGAACGCGCCGAGCGTCGCGCCGGCGTTGTTGACGAGGGCGTCCACGACGATGCCGTCCGCGGCGAGCTGCCGGGCGAACGCCGTGACCGAGGCGACCGACGCGGTGTCGACGACCCGCGCCTCCAGACCGGCGGGCAGGACGCGAGCCGCCTTGTCCGGATTGCGGACCGCCGCGATGACGCGCGCTCCGGCGGCGGCCAGTCGGATCGCGACCACCAGACCGAGTCCGCCGGTCGCACCGGTGACCACGACCGTCCGCCCGTGCTGGTCCGCCATCTGTCCGGGCTCCCACGTGAAGGGTTCCATCGTCGTCTCCTGTCCACTCTCGGCGTCGAATCGGATGATCCATCCGGAACGCTAGCACAACCGGATAAAGTGTCCACATGACGATCGCGATGGCTCGACCGGAGGCACTGCGGGCCGACGCACAGCGCAACCGGACCGCCCTGCTCGACGTCGCTCGCGCGTTCCTCGACCGTGGCGAGCCCGCGCTCCTCAACGCCGTCGCGCACGAGGCCGGAGTGGGTGTCGGGACGGCCTACCGGCACTTCCCCACCCAGCAGCACCTGCTCGAGGCACTCGCGATCGACGCGCTCGAGGACATGCTCGACGGGGTGCGCGACGCCGTGGCCCTGCCCGACGCAGCGGACGCGCTCCGGGGGGTCGTGACCGCTGCGTTCCGGAGCATGGTCGACGACGCGGCCCTCGGCGACCTGCTGACGAACGGCGGGTTCTCGTGCGCCGACACCGCGGCGCTCGCGGGCGACCTGGTCGAGTCCGTCGACGCGCTGCTCGCACGGGCACGGGCCGAGGGGCTCGTGCGTGCCGACGTCGACGCGGACGACCTGCGACGGCTGCTGTGCGGGATGCGGGTGGCCGCCGTGGCGGGTGGCTCCCGGGTGCACGACCCCGAACGCTACGTCGAGGTGCTGCTGGCGGGCCTCCGCCCGGCCTGACCACCACCCTCGCGCCCCGCGTGCCTCGCTGTCAGGATGGGCGCATGAGCGTCATGGTGTCCGTCTTCGATGCGTACCGGTCCCGCACGAGCGAGAAGTACACGGCCTACCCGCCGGACGTGCTCCCCATGTTCGTCGCCGAGATGGACAGCATGCTCGCCGAGCCGATCCGCGACGCCCTGGTCACGGCGGTGACGAACGGCGACACCGGGTACGTCGGGCACGGACGGGCCCTGCCCGAGGCGTTCGCCGACTTCGCCGAGAGCCGGTGGGCATGGCGGGTCGACCCCGACCTGGTCCGCACCACCACGGACGTGTCGGTCGAGGCGGTCGAGGTGCTGCGCCGGGTCATCGAGCCGGGCGACCAGGTGGTCATCATGCCGCCCGTGTACCCGCCGTTCTGGGAGTACGTGTCCGAGGCCGGCGGTACCGTCACCGAGGTCCCGCTGCTTGCCCCCGCAGGCCCGGCCGACCCCTTCGACACCACGGCCGGCTGGCGGATGGACCTGGACGGCCTCGCGCAGGCGTTCGCCGACGGAGCCCGCACGGTGCTGCTCTGCAACCCGCACAACCCCCTCGGCCTGGTGCACGACCGTGCTTCCCTCGTCGCGCTCGCGAAGCTGGCCGCCGAGTGGGACGCCGTCGTGGTGTCCGACGAGATCCACGCGCCGCTCGTGCACGCCGACGCGGTGTTCACGCCGTTCCTGGAGTCCTGCCCCGAGGCCGCATCGCTCGGCGTCGCCCTGACGAGTGCGAGCAAGGCCTGGAACCTGGCCGGCACGAAGTGCGCGCTGATGGTCGGCGCCTCGGAGCGGGCCCGCGCCTGGTTCGACGGCATGCCGACCGAGGTCGTCGAGCGCACCGGCATCCTCGGCTACACGGCGAGCGTCGCGGCCTTCAGCGAGGGCGGGCCGTGGCTGGCGTCACTGCTCACCGAGCTCGCGGCGAACCGGCGCACCCTGGCCGAGCGGATCGGCGACGTGCTGCCCGGCGCCGAGTACCGGCAGCCGCAGGCGTCGTACCTGGCGTGGCTCGACCTGCGGGCGCTGCCGTGGGGCGACGACCCCGCGGCGGTGCTCGTCGACCGGGCGAAGGTGGCGCTCGGCTCCGGCCCGGCGTTCGGACGGCAGGGCCGGGGCTTCGCGCGGCTGAACTTCGGGTGCTCGGCGGAAACCCTCGACGAGGGGCTCAGCCGCCTCGCCGCAGCCGCGCGCGCCTGACACGGGACCCGGCCGGAAGACGCCGGCGTGCGCGTGCGACGCCCGGCAACCGTCGACACGCCCCCGAATTCGGCGGCGTGTCGGCGCTCGGGCGGCGTCTGAGCAAGACGCCGGCGTCTGACCAAGACGCCGGCGGCGGCCTACTCGAACCGCTGCCAGGCCGGCTTGTTCGCGTACGTGTAGCGGTAGTAGTCGGCGAGCTGCAGCCCGGCGGCGGCTTCCTCGTCGACGACGACGGTCGCGTGCTCGTGCAGCTGCAGGGCCGATCCGGGCACGAAGGAGCTGAGCGGCCCCTCGATCGCAGCGGCCACGGCCGCTGCCTTCGACGGGCCCTGGGCGACGAGGACGAGCTCGCGGGCCTCGAGGATGGTGCCGAGCCCCTGCGTCATGCAGTGCGTCGGGACCTGCTCGGGCGAGTCGAAGAAGCGCGCGTTGGCGTCACGCGTCGACGGCGCGAGGGTCTTGATGCGCGTGCGCGAGGCGAACGACGACGTCGGTTCGTTGAACCCGATGTGACCGTTGGCCCCGATGCCGAGGATCTGCACGTCGATCCCGCCCGCGGCACGGATCGCGGCGTCGTACTCCTTGGCCGCGAACTCCAGGTCGGCGGCACGGCCGTCCGGCACCCGCACGCGCGACGCGTCGAAGCCGAGGGGCGCCACGACGTCGCGGGCGATCACGGCCGCGTACGACTCGGGGTGCTCGAGCGGGATGCCGACGTACTCGTCGAGGGCGAACCCACGGGCCTCGGCGAACGAGATCTCGCCCGCCTGCACCCGGCGCTGCAGGTCGGTGTAGATGCCCTGCGGGCTGGATCCGGTGGCGAGACCGATGACGGCGGACGGCTTCTTGGCGACGACGGACGCGATCTTGGCCGCGGCGACGCGACCGACCTCGTCCGGCGTGGGCAGGATAATGATCTCCACACGGCCAGCCTACTGGTCATGACCAGTCTGCGACAGGGGTCGTGTGGGTAGCGTGGAGGCATGCCGACCCCCGACTTCGTCCTGTCCCTGCGCGAGAAGATCGGCACGGCGCCGCTTTGGCTGTCGGGCGTGAGCGCGATCGTGACGCGCGGCTCCGGCGCCGAGCGCGAACTGCTGGTGGTGCGACGGGCCGACACCGGCGCGTACACGCCCGTCACCGGGATCGTCGACCCGGGCGAGGAACCCGCCGTCGCCGCCGAACGCGAGGTCCTCGAGGAAGCCGACGTCGTCGCCGTCGCCGAACGCCTGGCCTGGGTGCAGGTGCTGCCCGAGATGACCTACCCGAACGGCGACCGGTCGCAGTACCTCGACCTGGTCTTCGCCTGCCGGTACGTCTCCGGTACGCCGAACCCCGCCGACGGCGAGAACACCGAGGCGTTCTGGGCCCGACTCGACGCCCTGCCCGACATGTCGGAGAACATGCGGGCACGCGTCGAGGCCGGGCTGGCGGACGAGCGCGAGGCGCGCTTCCAGCGCTGTCTCTTATACACATCT
>NZ_QKLE01000036.1:0-27596 GCF_003224275.1 Curtobacterium sp. MCSS17_011
GCCGGCCTGCTGAACAAGACCTTCGGCACCGACGCCGTCAAGCGCGGCCTCCTCGTCGGCACCGCCACCATCACCGCCCAGATCAAGTAACACCTGCCGCACCACCGCAACACGAGCACCACCGCACGACGCGAAGAGTCGCTCCGCCGATCAGGGCGGAGCGGCTCTTCGTCGTTCGCGGTTCCGCCGGCGGTCCTGCTCCTCCCAGTGGCCGAGCCTACGATCGAGCGAATGCCCGCTCCTCGCTCGACCCCCACCGACGACCGACCCGGGCCGGACGACTTCATCCGCGTCCGAGGCGCCCGCGAGAACAACCTGCGTGACGTCGACGTGGACATCCCCCGCGACCGGATCGTCGCGTTCACCGGCGTCTCCGGCTCCGGCAAGTCCTCGCTCGCCTTCGGCACCGTCTTCGCCGAGGCCCAGCGCCGGTTCCTCGAGTCCGTCGCCCCGTACGCGCGGCGGCTGATCGCGCAGGGGTCCACCCCGCACGTCGACTCGATCACCGGACTGCCGCCCGCCGTCGCCCTGCAGCAGCGTCGCGGCGCCCCGAGCTCCCGCTCCACCGTCGGCACCATGACCACGCTGTCGAACTCGATGCGCATGCTCTACTCGCGCGCCGGCACCTACCCGTCCGGCGCCGACCGGCTCGAGTCGGACTCCTTCTCGCCGAACACCGTCGCCGGCGCCTGCCCCCGGTGCCACGGCATCGGGACCGCGCACGAGGTCACCGAAGCATCGGCCGTGCACGATCCGTCGCTGAGCATCCGCGACGGCGCGATCACCGCCTGGCCCGGTGCGTGGCAGGGGAAGAACCTGCGCGACGTCACCGCCGTGCTCGGCTACGACATCGACCGCCCGTGGCGCGAGCTGTCGCGCAAGGACCGCGACTGGCTGCTCTTCACCGAGGAACAGCCCGTCGTGCAGGTGCAGCCGAAGCGTGACCGCGTGGCGAAGCCCTACAAGGGACGCTTCTGGAGCGCGCGTCAGTTCGTGCTGCACACCCTCGCCGACTCGCAGAGCGAGACCCAGCGCAAGAAGGTGCTGCAGTTCGTCGAGTCCGGCCCGTGCGGGCTCTGCGGCGGCACCGGCCTGACCCGAGCAGCACTCGCCGTCACGATCGGCGGCCACTCGATCGCCGAGCTGAACGCCCTGCCGCTGACCGGCCTGGCCGACGTCCTGCGCCCGATCGCGGCGATCACCGACGCGGCAGCGGCGACGTCGCGAGCATCGTCCGGTGAGCACACCGAGGTCGCCGTGGCGATCTCACGCGACCTGCTCACCCGCGTCGAGGTCCTGGTCGGTCTGGGCCTCGGCTACCTCGCGCTCGACCGCGCCACCCCGACGCTCTCCCCCGGCGAGAGCCAGCGGCTGCGGATCGCGACGCAGCTGCGCTCCGGCCTGTTCGGCGTCGTCTACGTGCTCGACGAACCGAGCGCCGGGCTGCACCCCGCCGATGCCGAGTCACTCGTCGACGTCCTCGACGACCTGCGCGCCGGCGGCAACAGCGTCTTCGTCGTCGAGCACGACATGAGCATCGTGCGCCGAGCCGACTGGATCGTCGACGTCGGCCCCCGCGCGGGCACCGGCGGCGGCACCGTCCTGTACAGCGGCCCGGTCGCCGGCCTGGCCGAGGTCGAGGCCTCGGTCACCCGGCGCTTCCTGGAGCCCCGGCAGCCGACCGCCGACCGCGCAGTCCGGACCCCGATCGGCACGCTCGAGCTCCGCGACCTCACCCTGCACAACCTGCGGGGGCTCGACGTCGACCTGCCGCTCGGTGTCCTCACCGCGGTCACCGGAGTGAGCGGCTCCGGCAAGTCGTCGCTCGTCGGCGGCGTCCTGCCCGGGGTCGCCACGTCGCACCCGCTCATCGACCGCGTCGTGCAGGTCGACCAGAAGCCGATCGGCCGGACACCCCGCTCGAACCTCGCCACCTACACCGGCCTGTTCGACGCGGTCCGGGCCGCCTTCGCCCAGACCGACGACGCGAAGGCCCGGGGCTGGACCGCCGGACGGTTCTCGTTCAACGTCGCCGGCGGACGGTGCGAGGTCTGCCAGGGCGAGGGGTCGGTGTCCGTCGAACTCCTCTTCCTGCCGGGCAGCTGGGCTCCGTGCCCCGAGTGCCACGGCTCCCGCTACACGGCCGAGACGCTCGAGGTCCGCTGGAACGGGGCGTCCATCGCCGACGTCCTCGGCATGACCGTCGACGAAGCGGCGCCGTTCCTGGCGTCCCTGCCCGCGGCCGGGCGGGGACTCGAGACCCTCCGCGAGGTCGGCCTCGGCTACCTGCGGCTCGGTCAGCCCGCCCCGGAGCTGTCCGGCGGCGAGGCCCAGCGCATCAAGCTCGCGACCGAGCTGCAGCGCGCGCGGACCGGCCACACCCTGTACCTGCTCGACGAGCCCACCACCGGCTTGCACCCGGCCGACGTCGAGCTGCTGACCGCCCAGCTCGCCCGTCTGACCGACGCCGGCAACACCGTCGTCGTGGTCGAGCACGCGATGGACGTCGTCGCGAGCGCCGACCACGTCATCGACATGGGTCCCTCGGGCGGTGACGACGGCGGCCGGGTCGTCGCCGCCGGTACGCCCGCCGAGGTCGCCGCCTCGACGACCAGCCGGACCGCGCCCTACCTGCGGGACCAGCTCGGAGGCTGAGCGCCCCGAACGCAGAAGTGCCCGCCAGGATCACTCCTGACGGGCACTTCGTGGCTGCCGCTGGTTACCGCTGCACCGCTTCCGGGGCGTCGTCGCGGAAGAAGTCGCTGCCACTGTGCGTGTAGCCGACCTCACCCGTCCGGCGCCACTGCTTGCGGACGCGCTTGAAGGTGGTGATGCGTGCAGGTTCGACGTTGTCGTCGCTCGTGTAGGCGCTCATGGCTGATCTCCCTGTGTGATTGGCCGTGGTTCCTTGGCCCCCCGAAATGGAGGCTAGCGAGAGGCTCCGAGCCGGGTTCGCAAATCGTCCCGGAACGTCCGTCGAACGCAGTTCCGCCCGTGAGATGGCCGCGGAGCGCAGCGCACGCGACCAGGCGGGGACGGACGGGAGGCCCGGATCACCGCCGCCGGACCGGCGGCGGTGAGTCGCGCCTCCAGGCCGGTGCACGGGGCGGACTCAGGAACGCAGGCCGAGCACCAGGTCGTGGAGCACGCGCGCTGCGCGCGCCGCGGCGTCGTCCAGGTGCTCGCGGAACTCGGTGCCGTCCGGTGCGCAGAGGTCGCTGATGCACCGGACCGACACGAACGGCATGTCGTGCACGTGGGCGAACTGCGCGATCGCGGCCGACTCCATGTCGACCGCGGCCACCTCGGGGAACGCGACCCGGAGGGAGCGGGCGCGGCCCTCGGTGACGAAGATCTCGCTCGAGCCGATCGTCGCCGACCGCAGGGGCCACGCGATGTCGGCACCCATCGCGAGTTCGACGAGCCGGGCGTCCGGCGCGTAGCCGGTCGGCATGCCGGGGACCTGACCGAGCGCGTAGCCGAACGCCGTGGCGTCGGCGTTGAGGTTGACGTACCGGTCGCCGACCACGACGTCACCGATCGAGACACCGTGCATGAGCCCGCCGGCGGTCCCGACGCTGATGACCGGGATGCCCGGGCCGAAGTCGTGGAAGCCGTGGGCGACGGCGGCCGTGGCGTTCGTGAAGCCGATGCCGCTGCGGCGCACGACGACGGTCGCACCGCCGATGTCGAGCAGCTGGTGCGGGTCGTGGCCACCGACGGGGCCGTCGAGGACGGGGACACCGCCGAAGAGGTCGGCGAAGGCCGAGACCTCTTCGCTCATGGCCGCGATGATGATCGCGACGGGTTGCTGCTGCACTGATCGATCCTCCCACGCCGGGCGCGCGCGGACGTGCAGGTCGGGTCGTCGCGGTCGCTACCGGCGGGGGTCCTGGCGGGCCAGCTCGTCGGCGACGAAGGCGGCGAGCGCGTCGGCGCCGAAGTGGTCGTCGGCGGTGATGGTGACGACGGTGCCGGTGTCGTTGCTCGCCTCGGTCTCGTCGAACAGCAGCATCTGACCGTACGCACCGTGCAGCCGCCAGAGTCGGCCGGGACCGCCCCACCCGGCCATCGCGTACCGCTCGTAGCCGGGGCCGGTGCCCTCGCGCTCCACCCAGTCGGTGTGCATCGCGTCGCACCACCGGGCGCTGACGATCGGCTGTCCGTCGACCACGCCACCGTCGCGGATCAACCGGCCGATGCGGGCGAGTTCCTCGGTGCGGAGCGACAGCCCCTCGCCCGCGGCGACGAACCCGTTCGGGCAGCGTTGCCACTCGACGTCCTGGATGCCGAGCGGCGCGAAGAGCCGCTCCGCGACGAACGCACCGACGTCACCGACCCGGGTCTCGAGCGCGCGCATCGCGGTGTAGGTGCTGGCGTTGGCGTACTGGAACACCCGGCCGCGGGACGGTCGCCGCAGGAACTCCGCCGCCAGGTCCGGCCAGTCCGTCAGCTCGGTCGCCGACCACGGCATGTCGATGCCGCTCGTCATGGTGAGCAGGTGCCGGAGGGTGACCAGGTCGACGCCGTCGCCGAGGATGAGGCCGCCCTCCGTACCGAGGCCGGTGCTGGTGCCGACCAGGTACGTCGCGATCGGTTCGTCGAAGTCGACCAGGCCGTCGTCGGCCGCGATGCCGGTGGCCAGGACACAGACGCCCTTCGCGGCGGAGTGGATCTCGCGTCGGACGTCGGCGGTCCAGTGGTGCTCGGCGACGTCGTCGGTGCCCGGAGCCGCAGTCCGCGTGCGCACGTGGATGCCGTGTGCGGCGAACCCGGTGGTGTCGATGTGCCGGACGACGGCGTCGAGGATGGTCGCAGCGGTGTGCACACCCCATCCTCTCGTGGCCGAGCGGCATGCATGGCCGTTCGTGGCCGAGCGGCTGCGGGGACGGGCAGGGGCCGCCGCGTACCGTCCGGCTCGTGTCCGACGAACAGCCCCGCCGCCCCGATCCCACCCGCGTCGGCGACCAGCCCGCACTCCGGACGGCGTCGGGTTCGAACTGGCTCGTGTGGGGAGCCGTCACGACCGTGATCGTCGCCGCGGTGATGGTGCTCATGGCGATCCGTGCGCCAGCGATCGGGTGGCCGGCGCTGGTGCTCGTCGTCGTGTTGTTCGTGACGATGGTCGTGGTGCGGGCCGCCGTCCGGCCGCAGCGCACGCGACTCGTGACCCTGGCCGTGCTCGACCTCGGCATCGTGGTCGTCGGGCTGGTCGCGACCCTCGCGGTGCTCTACTCGACGCCGACGGGCTGATCTGGCGGACCGAGAGGGCGTCGGCGCGACCTGCCGGCGTCGCGATGCCTCGACGCAGCGCCGTGGAGGTCCACCCGGGCGCCGTGGGGAGTCCGCCGGGTCGTCCCGCGGACGCGGAAGACGCGATCGAGCACGTCCGCGTCGAGGACGTCAGCGGGCACGCCGTCGGCCGCGACCCCTCCGCCGTCGAGGACGACGAGGTGATCGCAGTACCGCGCTGCCAGGTCCAGGTCGTGGAGCACGATCACGACGGTGTTCGCTCCGGTCGACAGCAGGTCGAGCAGCTCGAACTGGTGGTGCACGTCGAGGTGGTTGAGCGGCTCGTCGAGCACGAGGACGTCCGGTGTCTGGGCGAGTGCACGCGCGACCTGCACCCGTTGCCGCTCACCACCGGACAACCCGCTCCAGCGCCGCTGGTCCGTCCCGGCCATCCCGACCTCGGCGAGCGCGGCGCGGCAGACCTCGTCGGCGTCCTCGTCGAGTGCCCCCAGGCGTGATCGGTACGGCAGGCGTCCGAGCCGCACGACGTCGAGGACGCGGTGGTCGATCTCCGCGTGCCCCTGCTGCTCGACGAACGCGAGCCTCCGAGCGACCGATCGACGCGGCAGGGTCCGCAGGTCGGTGTCATCGAGCGTGACGGTGCCGTGGTCCGGAGGCGTGACACCCGCCAGGCACCGTGCGAGCGTCGACTTGCCGGAGCCGTTCGGCCCGACGATTCCGGTCATCCGCCCGGAGGGCGCGATCATGTCGACGCCGGTGAGTAGGTCGACTCCGTGGACGGATCGCCCGAGGTCGCGCGCCTCCAGCACGCCGGGGTCCTCGCTGATCACCCGCTGCTCGCTCATGCGCGCTGCCCTCGGCGCAGCACGACCAGGAACGTCGGGACACCGATGAGCGCCGTCACGACGCCGACCGGGATCTGGTGCGGTGCGAACGCGAGACGGCCGACGAGGTCCGCGACGACCAGGAACACACCCCCGGCGAGCGCGGACACCGGGAGCAGGAGACGGTGCCCCGGTCCGACGAGCATGCGGGCGGCGTGCGGGACGACGAGCCCCACGAAGCCGATGGCGCCGACCGCAGCGACGACTGCCGCGGTGGTCGCAGCCGCGCCGACGAGCACGATGATCCGCAGGAGCCGGACGTCGATGCCGAGTGCGACCGCGGCGTCGTGCCCGAAGACGAACGCGTCGAGCGCGGGTGCGACGGCCACGAACACCACCGTGGCGACGACCACCACGACGGCACACACGGCGACGGACGACCACCGGGCCGCTGCGAGGGAGCCGAGCAACCAGTACGTGATGCCGCGGGTCGCGTCCGCGTCTCCCCATGCCGTGACGACGAGCGACGTCACGGCGGAGAAGAGCTGGCCGACGACCACTCCGGTCAGGACGACGCGACTCGTGCTCGCGGTGTCCCGCCCCATGAGCGCGAAGACCAGCGCGAAGGACAGGAGCCCACCGGCCAGCGCACCCCCTGCGAGTGTGACCGAGCCCGCGCCGATGCCGAGGACCAGGACGAGGACCGCTCCCGTCGACGCGCCGGACGAGATGCCGAGCAGGTAGGGCTCGGCGAGCACGTTGCGGGTGACGGCCTGCAGGACACACCCGCACACCGCCAGTCCCGCGCCGGCTGCCGCCGCGAGCAGCACACGCGGCAGCCGCAGCTGCCAGACCACCGAGTCCGCCAACGGAGCCAGGGGCGTGACCGGCAGGCCGAGGTGCGTGCCGATCGACCGGACCGTGTCGGTCCACGTGATGGTCCCCCCGGCGAGCGCCACGCCCGCGAGGACGACGACCACGAGCGCCGCCGACAGCACCGGCACGACGATCGCGCCGCGCAGCGCGGTCGGGGTCACCGGCGGGCGAGCACGACGAAGTCGTCGAGGTACTGCCAGACCGGGCCGACCTCGGCGAACCCGGCGACCTCGAGTGCCGCGACGTGGAAGTCGAGGCTGAGTTCCGGGTTCGGCGGGCGGTGCTCGAACCGCCGCTCCCGCTCGCCGACGAGCCGTCCGTACCGTTCGATCGCGGTCACCTCCGCGAACCACTGGTCCCAGTCGAGCGCACCGGCGGCTCGGTCGGTCTGCTGCGTCCGCTCGTCGTCGAGGGCGCTGAGCTCCGCGAACAGCGTCCGCCCGTCCAGGTGACGCAGATGGTCGGCGTTCATCACCACGCCGCCGGGGGCGAGGAGCGAACCGAGGTCGTTGTAGACACGGCTCAGGACGTCCGACGGCAACCAGTGCAGGGCGGTCGAACTGAGGACCGCGTCGGGGACGACGCCGTTCAGTCCGGCCGTCCAGTCGCGGTCCCACAGGTCGGCGTCGACGAAGCGCACCGGCTGTCCGGCGAGTGCGGTCCGGCCGAGCTCCAGGAGCACCGGGTCGTAGTCGACGGCGATGCAGGTGACGTCCGGGCGACGGGCGGTGATGCGTTGGCTGATCGAGCCGGGACCACTGGCCAGGTCGAGCACCACACCGCCCCGCGGGACGACGTGGTCGACGACGTCGAGCATGACCGCGAAGCGCTGCTCGCGGTGCGTGATGTAGGCAGCCTGCTGGGTGTCCCACGACGCGAGCAGGGCGAGTGCCTGCTCGGTCTCGGCAGCCGTGGGGGTGGTGGTCGTGGTCGTCATCGTTCCTCCGAGTACTCGGTCAGGGCGGTGGAGACGGTCTCCAGGGCGTCGATGCTGCGCACCGACGGGTCGAGCTCGGTCGCCGGGACGGCGATGAGGTGGTCGTCGCGGACGGCGCTGAGCCGCTTCGTCACGTCGTCGGTCCGGAGCTGTTCGATCTTGTCGTCGGCACTGTCGCCGGGCAGACCGCGGGACAGGTCGGCGACCACGATGACGTCGGGGTCCCGCTGCGCGATCTCGTCCCAGCTCGTCTCACCCCACTGCGCGTCGAGGTCATCGAACGCGTTGGTCCCCCCGGCGACGCGACCCATCGTGTCGGCGAGTCCGTTCGCACCGGCCACCACGGGGGCGCCGTTCACGGACGAGTACAACCACACGATCGAGGGCTCGCCGGTGTCGGGTGCCGCAGCGGTGACCTGCTCGAGGGTGGCTCGCTGGTCGGCCACGAGTCCACGCGCGCGCTCCGGGACGCCGAACACCCGGGCGATGTCGGTGACCTCGTCGAGGATCGCGTCGAACCCGACCTCGTCGGGGATGAGCGCCGGGTCTTCGCAGTCGTTGGACGACAGGTACGCGGGCACGCCGAGGTCGACGAGCTCCTCCCGACTGCCTGCGGCTTCGGAGGCGAAGGCCGACGCCCGCATCGAGTACACGAAGTCGGGGTTCGTCTCGCGGAGCTGCTCGGTGGTCGGGTACTGCTCGGCGAGCACCGGGACACCGTCGTACGCGTCTCGCCATTCGGGCGCGACGGCGTCGGTGAGGTAGCTGGTCCCGACCATCCGACTCTGCAGGCCGAGCGCGAGCATGACCTCGGTCGCTCCCTGCTCGAGCGCCACTGCCCGTTTCGGGGGTTCGGGGACGGTGAGCTGCATCCCGCAGCTCGTCACCGTGGTGGCGGAGGCCCTGGGAGATGCTCCACCGGCGGCGGTCGGGCCCGCGCAGCTCGCGAGCGTGAGCGCGACGAGAGCGACTGCTCCCGTGATAACGATTTTCATGTGCATGAGGCTATGGGGCGATCGCGAGCACGACAAATCGGCAGCCCGAGAACGCGGCCGGTGCACGTCGCCGCACCGCGACGCGCCCGCTGCAGATGTGGGCGGTCAGAGCCGGAGGAGCACGCCCGCAACGAGCCGCAGCAGCAGGGAGACCACGCCGACCGCGGCGATCCCGACCGAAACGACCGACCGACGGCGCTGGCGCGGCCCTCGACGATCGTGATGACGGACGGGAGGCCCGTGGCGGTCCCGCACCGCGCCTCCAGCCCGATGGCTGGTCGCGGCCGGTGCGCCCGGTCGGCTACGCGCTGTCGGTCACCGGCTGCGCCTGCCGCAGCCCGGTGACCAGGAGGGTCACAATCGTCCGGACGTCGTAGTCGGGGTCCTGAGGACTCCACGCCACCAGGTCGCCGACGGCCCGGAGCAGCTGGTAGGGCGGGGTCGGTGCGGCCACCTCGCCGGACGCCCGCGCGGCGTCGAGCAGCCGGCCGAGCACGGGCACGAGCTCGTCGACGAACAGCGTGTGCAGCGCCGTGAAGCCGTCGGCGTCGCCCTCCCAGACACGCGCCAGGCCGTGCTTGGTGCCGAGGAAGTCGACGAACTGGTGCACCCAGTGCAGCAGGGCGGCGAACGCTGTCGGCTCGGAGTCGAGCAACGCCGGCCCCGCGTCGACCAGGGCCTCGATCTGGTGGCGGTAGACGGCGACGACCAGGTCCGAACGGGTCGGGAAGTGCCGGTAGAGCGTGCCCACCCCGACACCGGCGGCGGTGGCGACCTCGCGCACCGGTGCGCCGACGCCCGAGGCCGCGAAGACCGCGGCAGCGGCGTCGAGGATCGTGCGCTCGTTGCGCTCGACGTCGCGACGGCGACGCGGCGCGGGGTCGGTCGACGGGGTGCTCATGCGTCGATCATCGCACGACACCGATGCGATCCGGAACAACGCTCCGCTTCCCCTTGCAATCCGGATCGTTGTTCCGTATCGTTCCGGAACGTCGCTCCGTTTCAGGCGGCACGTTGCAGCTCGAATTGAAGGAGCACCACTCGTGATCACCGACCAGCACCCCCAGCCCAGCGGCTTCACCGCCGCCTCCACCGCCGCCGACGTCCTGCACGGCGTCGACCTGACCGGCCGGCACGTCGTCGTGACCGGCGGACACAGCCGCCTCGGCCGCGAGACCAGCCGCGCCCTCGCGGCGGCCGGCGCCGACGTCACCGTCGCGTCCCGCGACGTCGACCGGGCATCCGCCGCCGTCGCGAGCATCCCCGGTGTCCGCGTCGAGCCCCTCGACCTCACCGACCCGTCGTCGGTCGACGCCTTCGCCGCACGTTGGTCGGCCTCCGGCCGTCCACTGCACATGCTCGTGAACAGCGCCGCGATGCTCTTCACCCCCGACCGCCGGCTCGACGGCCGCGGCAACGAGCTGGCGTTCTCGACGACGCACCTCGGGCACTTCCAGCTGACGCGGGCGCTCCTGCCCGCCCTGCTGGAGGCCCGTGGTGCGCGGGTCCTGACCGTCACCTCCGGCGCGGCGCGGTTCGGGCAGATCCGGTGGGACGACCTGACGTTCGCGCACGGGTACGACCCGGTCACCGCGTACGGGCAGTCGAAGCGGGCGAACGTCCTGTTCACGGTGGAACTCGACCGCCGGTACGCCGACCAGGGCATCCGCGCCTTCGCCGCACACCCGGGCGTCATCATCGGATCCGGCCCGCACGACGCTTCTCGGATCGCCTCGTACCGGGAGCAGGGACTGGTCGACGACCACGGGGTGACCGTCATCGATCCCGAGGTCGGCAAGAAGACCGTCGAGCAGGGCGCCGCGACGCTCGTGTTCGGTGCCGCGAGCCCGCTGCTCGACGGCGCCGGCGGGGTCTACCTGAAGGACAGCGACGTCGCCGTGATCGACGACCGGGTCCTGCCCCTCACCGCGGACCGCATCCCGTCGGACGCGAACTCGGCGATGCTCGACGCCGACGATGCCCGGCGGCTGTGGGAGGTCAGCGAGGGACTCCTGGCCTGATCGCCGTCGGCCGGGGGCTCCATTCTGCTCACTGGCCGCGCTGTCCTCGCTACTGTGTGACGGTGCTGACCGTGCGGATCGAGAGCCCCCGGCAGGACGACGTCCTGCACCTGTTGCAGCAGGGTGACGACTACGGACTGAGCCTCTACGCTGCCGAGAACTACCACGCCCTCGACGTCGACGACCTGGACCAGCCCGACGTCACGTTCCTGGTGGCGCGTGAGGACGGCGCCGCCCTCGGCACGGTGGCGCTCGTCGACGCCGGGGACGGCACCGGCGAGGTCAAGCGCATGTTCGTGAGCGACGCCGCGCGTGGGCTCGGCGTGGGGACGCGGCTGCTCGACGCCCTGCACGACCGGGCCCGCGCGGTCGGCATCCGGACCGTCCGGCTCGAGACCGGCCTGCCGCAGGCCGCGGCGATCGCGCTGTACCGGAAGGCCGGGTACGCGGACATCCCCCGGTTCGGTCCGTACGTCGACGACCCGACGAGCGTGTGCATGGAGCAGCAGCTCGTCTGATCGGTGCTCGGTCCCGACGTAGGATCGCGTGTGAGCTCCGAGCACCCCGAACCCAGCGGCATCGACCCCGACGACCTGAGCGTCGCGCTCCGGGTGCTCGAGCAGCTGCCGTCGATCGACGAGACGCATCCGGACTTCATCCGGGTCCGCCGGGCCACCGCGAAGATGTTCAAGGCCGTCAAGCGTGCGCACCGTCTCGAGAAGCGCAGCGTCATCGCCGAGGCCGACCGCCGTGTGATCGCCGCCACCGCCACCGGGGCCGCCGACCGGATCGACGACGAGACCCGCGGCGTCCTGATCAGCGCCTCGACCGCGTCGACCACCGCGGGCACCCTGCTGAAGTCACGGCCCTGCTACATGTGCAAGCAGCACTACACGGTCGTCGACGCGTTCTACCACCAGCTCTGCCCGGCGTGCGCTCGTGTGAGCCACGCGAAGCGCGAGGCCCGGACGGACCTGACCGGCAAGCGGGCGCTGCTCACCGGCGGCCGCGCGAAGATCGGCATGTACATCGCCCTCCGGCTGCTGCGCGACGGGGCCCACACCACCATCACCACGCGGTTCCCCCGCGACGCGGTGCGCCGCTTCGCGAGCCTGCCGGACTCCGCCGACTGGATGGACCGCCTGAAGGTCGTCGGCATCGACCTGCGCGACCCCGCCCAGGTGATCGGGCTCGCCGAGGATGTGGCCGCGGCCGGTCCCCTCGACATCCTGATCAACAACGCCACACAGACCGTGCGCCGGTCGACCGGCGCCTACCAGCCGCTGGTCGACGTGGAACTCGCGCCGCTGCCCGACGGACCGCTGCCCGAACTCGTCACCTTCGGGCACACGAACGACCAGCACCCGCTGGCGCTCGCACGATCGGTGGCCGCGCACCCGATCCTCGCGGCCGCCGCAGCCCGAGCCGACGAGCTGACCGAGCAGGCGATGGCGCCGGGATCGAGCTCGCTCGAACGGCTCGCCCTGGGCACCGCGATCGACGCCGGCGGCCTGGTCCCCGACCTGCACGACGAGAACTCGTGGACCCAGCAGGTCGACGAGGTCGACCCACTCGAGATGCTCGAGGTCCAGCTGGCCAACACGACCGCACCGTTCATCCTGATCTCGAAGCTCCGCCCCGCGATGGCCGCGAGCACAGGACGCCGCACCTACGTGGTGAACGTCAGCGCCATGGAGGGGGTGTTCGGCCGCGCGTACAAGGGGCCGGGACACCCGCACACGAACATGGCGAAGGCCGCCGTGAACATGCTCACCCGCACGAGCGCGCAGGAGATGTTCGAGACCGACGACATCCTGATGACGAGCGTCGACACCGGCTGGATCACCGACGAACGCCCGCACCCGACGAAGGTCCGGCTCGCCGAAGAGGGCTTCCACGCACCGCTCGACCTGGTCGACGGGGCAGCACGCGTCTACGACCCGATCGTCCGGGGCGAAGCCGGCGACGACCTGTTCGGGGTCTTCCTGAAGGACTACGCGCCGAGCTCGTGGTGACGAGGCGCTGACCGGACCGGTTCCGTCAGTGCTTCGACGGGTCGTGTCCTGCGGCAGGACCGCGGCGAAGCGCACCAGGAAGTCGCGCACCACCGTCAGGGGTGACGACCCGGCGATCGGTGCTCCCACGGCTGCGCACGATGACCGGAGGCGCGGTACAGGTGGGTCGGCAGACCCACGTGCACCGCGCCTCCGGTCAGGATCGCCGCGAACGCAGCGTCAGCGGCATCAGCCGCGGATGAACGCGAGGATGTCCGGGTTGATGACGTCCGCGTGGGTCGTCAGCATGCCGTGCGGGTAGCCCTCGTAGATCTTCAAGGTCGAGTCGCTCAGGAGTTCGGCCTGCTTCAGCGCGGCGTCCTGGTACGGCACGACCTGGTCGTCGTCACCCTGCAGGACGAGGACGGGCACGGTGATGGCTCGCAGGTCGTCGGTCTGGTCCGTCTCCGAGAACGCCTTGATGCCCTCGTAGTGCGCGACGGCGCTGCCGGTCATGCCCTGACGCCACCAGTTCGCGATGACCGGCTCCGACGGCGTCACGCCGTCGCGGTTGAAGCCGTAGAACGGGCCGGACGCGACGGCCTGGAAGAACTCAGCACGGTTCGCAGCGAGTGCCTGGCGGAACCCGTCGAAGACCGAGATGTCGGTGCCCTCGGGGTTCGCGTCGGTCTTCACCATCAGCGGCGGCACGGCGGACACGAGGACCGCCTTCGCGACCCGGCCCTGGGGCTGGCCGTACTGGGCGACGTAGCGAGCGACCTGGCCGCCGCCGGTGGAGTGGCCGATGTGGACGGCGTCGTGCAGGTCGAGGTGCTCGACGACCGCGGACACGTCGCTCGCGTAGTGGTCCATGTCGTGGCCGGTGCCGATCTGCGACGAGCGGCCGTGACCGCGTCGGTCGGTCGCGATGACGCGGAAGCCCTCGGCCAGGAAGAACAGCATCTGCGCGTCCCAGTCGTCCGAGGACAGCGGCCAGCCGTGGTGGAAGACGATCGGCTGCGCGTCTGCGTTGCCCCAGTCCTTGAAGTAGATCTCTGCACCGTCGTCGGTGGTCACGTAACCCATGGTTGCTCTCCTGTGCTGTTCTGCGGTTGTGGTGGTCGGTGGGTGGTCAGCCGAGTTCGGCGACGGCGTCGGTGATGAACGCCGCGACCTCGGTGGGGTGCGTCTGCATCACCAGGTGCGGTCCGTCGATCTCGATCACCTTGCGGACGCCGGCGCGCTGGTAGCCGAAGCGCTCGACGTCCGGGTTGATGGTGTGGTCGGCGCTGGAGACGATGCCCCAGGACGGCTTGGTCCGCCACGCCGCGACGGATGCGGGCTCACCGAACGCGACGGCGGACAGCGGACGCTGCGAGACCGCGAGGACCTCGGCCTTCTCGAGATCGAGGCCACCCGCGAAGACGGCGGGGAAGGCGTCGATGGCCACGGAGACGTCGGTGCCGGGCTCGGCGCCGTCGACGGGGTACGGCGCGTACACCAGGTTCGCGGCGAGGTCGCTGTCGGGGAAGCCGCCCTGCAGGGCGCCGAGGCTCTCGCCCTCCTCGAGTGCGTACGCGGCGACGAAGACGAGGCCGACGACGTTCTCGGCGACGCCGGCGACGGTGAGGACCGCGCCGCCGTAGGAGTGCCCGACGAGCAGGACCGGTCCGTCGATCTGCTCGACGAAGGACTTGATGTAGGCCGCGTCGCCGGACAGGCTGCGGTTGAACACGGGTGGGACGAGGACCTTGTGACCCTGGTCGAAGAGGAGCTTCGTGACGGGCGCCCAGCTGCCGGCATCGGCGAAGGCTCCGTGGACGAGGACGATGGTGGGGGATCTGGTCACGGTGCGGTCCTTCCTGGTCCGCAGCCGGTGCCACGAACCGGCGTCGGTGTGGAAGCGGTGCTCCCGTCCGAGACGCTAGGGGCGCGGACCGGCGGTGCACATCGGTCGCGATGACCGATATCTGCCGTCCTGTGACTTAGTCGGTCGTGGGCCGGGGTGTCAGTCGGTCGCCGGCTGGTCGTGCGCCGCTGTCGCTGTCGTCGCTGTCGTCGCTGTCGTCGCTGTCGTCGTCTCGGGCGCCAGCGCCGACGGCAGCTGCTGCCGAGTCGAGACGCCGAGCTTCCGGAACGCCGCGTACAGGTGCGCACCCACCGTCCGGGGCGAGACGAAGAGGTGTTCACCGATGGCACGGTTGCTCATCCCCTGGGCTGCGAGCGCGCAGACCCGGAGCTCCTGTGGGGTGAGCAGCTCGATGTTGCGCTGACCGGTCGTCGGCAGCCGCTCGCCCGTGGCACGGATGGCGTCCCGCGTCCGCTCTTCCCAGGTCGGGGCGGGCATCGCCTCGAAGAGGTCCAGCGCGGCGTGCAGGACGGCGCGGGCGGTGGTGGTGCGGTTCGTGCGACGCAGGCGGCGACCGAGTCGCAGGAACGCTCGGGCCTGCAGGTACGGGATCGGCCAGCGTTCGTGCCGCAGCGTCGCCCACGCCGCCTCGAGGCCGTCGTCGTCGATCAGGGCGGTCCGGGCGTACTCGACGGCGGCCTGGACCATCGGGGCGTGCCAGCGCGCTAGGAGCCGCTCGAGGTCCGCCAACCGCTGGTCGGCGTCCGGACGGTTGCCGGACTCCAGCGCGGCGTCGACGTAGTCGTGGGAGGTCAGGACGGCGAAGGACGGGTTGAATGCGTCGTCGTCGGGGTCGAACAGGCGACGGAGGGGTTCGAGCGCTTCCGCTGCTCGGCCCGAGTGCAGGTGCGCCAACCCCGTCGCGCCGAGGAGCGTTGCGCGCATCGCACTCGAGCGGAGTACCTGCGCGCCCGCCTCGGTCCCGCCGGCGATCCGTTCGGCGTCGGGGTACCTGCCCTCGAGCGCGTCGAACCACGCGAGCGCGCACCGCGCCGCTGCGGAGAAACCGGCGTCACCCAGGTCACGGCCGAGCGATGCGGCCTGTTCCGCGAGGACTCGCGCCCTGGCGACGTCCCCGGCCAGGTAGGTGGTCATCGAGGTCCCCATGAGCGCCTGTGGGAACGTCCGCAGCTCACCACGCGCCTGCATGCTCGCGAGGGCGCGGTCGAGCAGGACGCGAGCCGTGTCGATCTCGCCCACCAGGTTCAGCGCGTAGCCCAGGAGCCAGGCCGACGCTTCGTCCTGGGCCGTCGGCGCCGCCGCCAGCGCCAGCTCTCGGACACGATCGCCCCGCGCCACCGGCTCGGTCCGTGCGGCGAGCAGGAGCGACCGCGGGTCGTCCTCGGGCAGCGCGAGGGCTTCGACGGCGACGAGCATCGGGTCGCCCGGGTCCGCCTCGGAGGTGTGGTCCCAGGCGATCGCAGCCAGGTGCAGCAGCGCGTCGGTGGCCTGCTCGACCCCACCGGCCGCCTGCATCTCGGAGACGGCGTGGAGCGCCGGTCCGAGGTCGCCGACGGCCAGGCCGGTCCGACCGGTGGGCAGGGTCTCGGCGACCCACGCCGCGCGTGCCGCGAGCAGCCGACCGGGCGCCTCGTCGCGTGCTCGCTGCACCAGGAGTGACGCTTCCGAGATCCTGCCGGACAGTCCGGCGAGTTCCGCCGCGACGATGCGCCGCTCCACGCGTCTGGACACGTCGGAGGTCAGTTCGGCCGCGCGTTCGTACGCCCGGCTCGCGACGAACGGGTCGGACATCGCCGTCCGTCCTTCGCCGATCGCGGCTATCTCGTCTGCGAGTGACTCGTCGTGACCGGTGGCGAGTTCGGCGCGCCACCAGGTCGTCCGGGGCGGATCGTCCTGGTGTTCGATCACGAGCGACCGCAGGACGGCGGTGCGCTCCGTCGGGGACGCAGCCGACAGGACGGCCGACTGCACGAGCGGGTGTCGGAACCGGATCGCACGCGGAGCGACCCACTCGAGGAGCGAGGACGCCGATGCCTGCTCCGTCCACGTCGGTGCCGGGAAGCGCCCGATCGCGCGTGCAGCCACCCGGGCTGCCTCCTCGGCACTGGTGCTGCCGGACAGCGCCACGGCGAGGATGGCCAACCTGACCGACTGGTCGAGCTCCGTGAACCGGGCGGTGAACTCCTGCTCGACCCGGCCCACGACAGGGCGTTCCCGCGTGCGGTCCACCGCCGCGGCCGGCCGCCCGAGTTCGTGCAGCGCCAACGGGTTGCCCTCGGCGCGGAGCACGAGGTCGCGCCGAGCTTGACCCGTGGGCGCTCCGGAGATCCCGTCGAGCAGTTCGTCGGCAGCCGATTCGTCGAGCGGACCGAGGTGCAGACGTCGGATGCCCGGGGTCTCCACCATGTCGGTGTTCCTCGTGGTCATGACGATGACGACCGGGTCCTCGCCGACACGGCGGGCCATCATGCGCAGCGCCCACTCGGACGGCGCATCCATCCAGTGCAGGTCCTCGGCGACGACCACGAGTGGACGTTCGCTGGCGGCGTCGGAGAGCAGCGTCAGTGCGGCGAGGCCGGCGAGCAGCGGCGAGGGCTGGACTCCCGTCGCGACACCGAAGGCGACGTCCAGCGCGCGTCGCTGCGGTGCCGGTAGGTTCGCGATGCCGCCGCGCAGCGGGTACAGGAGCATGTGGAGCGCGGCGTACGGCTCAGCTGACTCCGCCAGGGTGCCGGTGGTCGTGATCGCTCGCACCCCGTGGGTGTTCGCGTACTCGAGCAGATCGGTGACCAGCGATGACTTGCCGATTCCCGCTTCGCCGTCGACCACGAACGCAGAACCACCGCGAACGACGTCGCGGACGGCTTCTCGGAGGGCCGCGCTCTCTCGCTGACGCCCGATGACGGGCCGCACCATCGTCACCCCGTCAGTATGGCAGCGGTGCTGCCGACGCAGGGTCTGCGTCCTGTGGTGCACCGAAGCGGCCCTGCCGATACACCGATCGGCCCCCGCTCCGCCTCCAGGATTCGAACCCGGACCTAACGGCACCAAAGGCCGTCGTGCTGCCATTACACCAAGGCGGAACGCACCCGGGGGTGCTCCTCCATCCTCCCACGACCGACGAGGCTGGCTGTCCGCCCCGGGTTCGGCCAAGATGGAGGGATGCCGCATGAGGACGAGGTCGATCGCATCGTCGCGGCGTGGGGTCGTGAACGTGCCGATCTCGACTTCGGCCCGCTCGAGGTCCTGTCCCGCGTGGACCGGCTCGCCCGGCACCTGGACCGCGCCAGGCGGACGGCGTTCGACGCGAGCGACATGGAACCGTGGGAGTTCGACGTCCTGTCGGCCCTGCGGCGCGCGGGTGAGCCGTACGAGCTGAGCCCGAAGACCCTGCTGCAGCAGACCCTGGTGTCGAGCGGCACGATGACGAACCGGGTGGACCGTCTGGCGGCACGCGGCTTCGTGGGGCGGCGGACCGACCCGAAGGACGGCCGGGGCATCCTCGTGTCGCTGACGAGCAAGGGCCGGGTGGCGGTGGACGCTGCGATCGCGGACTTGCTGGCCGCCGAGCGGGACATCCTGTCGGGTGTCTCCGCCGACGAGCAGGGGCAGTTGGCCGGGCTGCTCCGCCGGCTCATCCTCGGCCTCGGGGACTGACCGAAAGCGTGACACGGGCCGATCGGCCCCGGCGTAGCGTGCGGCGCATGCACGCCATCACCCTCGCCGTCGCCGACGTCGCACGATCGGCCGAGTTCTACCGCGCGCTGCTCGGCATCGAGGGCAGCGGCGTCATCGGCACCGAGTACCAGTCGACCGAGACCGAAGCCGGCGGCACCACGGCGATGTTCACCCTCGACGACGGTCTGATCGTCAGTGTCTACGGCCGCGACGACATGGCGAAGGACTCCGGGGTGCAGCTGGCCACGGCACCGAGCAGCACGATCGGGCACTTCACGGGCAGTCAGGCCGAGGCCGAGGCGTTCCTCGAGCGGGCGCAGGCAGCGGGCGCAACGATGCTTGAACCGCCGTACACGCGCCCGTGGGGCATGTGGTCGGGCTTCTTCCAGGACCCGGACGGGCACCTGTGGGAGGTCGTGGCGAACCCCGGCGGCGGGGCGCCCGAGGACGCAACACCGACGGACAGCGGCCAGGACGCGGTCGACCCCGCGTCCGTCGAGTAGTCCGGCTCAGACCCCGAGCAACTCCGCGACCTCGAGCCAGCGCTCCTCGAGCTGCTCGATCTCGGCCTCGTGCTCCGCGAGCTTCGCCTGCAGCTCCCCCAGCCCGGAGTAGTCGGACTGGTCGTGCGTCGCGAACTGGTCGAGCAGCTTCTTGCGGTCCGCGCCGACCTTCGCGATCTTCCGGTCGAGCGCCGACATCTCCTTCTCGGCGGTCCGCCGGTCCGCTCCCGACAGCGCGGACGCACCAGCGGCCGTGGACCCGGCCACGGCACCGGCCGAGCCGGTCCCGCCGACGGTGTCGGGCCTCCCGGCAGACGCGGCGGCAGCCGCAGAGGCGGTCCCGCCACCGGTGCCGGCCTCGCGCAGACGCATGTACTCGTCGACGCCGCCGGGCAGGTGCCGCAGGTGCCCGCCGAGCACGGCGTACTGCTGGTCGGTGACGCGCTCGAGCAGGTACCGGTCGTGGCTGACGACCAGCAGGGTGCCCGGCCAGGTGTCGAGCAGGTCCTCCATGGCGGCGAGCATGTCGGTGTCGAGGTCGTTGGTGGGCTCGTCGAGGATGAGCACGTTCGGCTCGTCGAGCAGGATGAGCATGAGCTGCAGGCGCCGTTTCTGCCCGCCGCTGAGGTCGCGCACGGGGGTGGAGAGCTGCTCCGAGGTGAAGCCGAGCCGCTCGAGCAGCTGCGACGGCGTCATCTCCTTGCCGTCGGCGACGTAGCTCGTCTTCTTGCGCGCCACGACCTCGCGCACGCGGTCGTCGGCGAACTGCTGCAGGTCGGCGAGCTGCTGGTCGAGCACCGCGACCTGCACGGTCTTGCCGGTCTTCACCCGCCCGCTGGTCGGCTGCAGCCGACCGGAGACCAGGTTGAGCAGGGTCGACTTGCCGGCGCCGTTCGGGCCGAGGATGCCGGTCCGCTCCCCCGGTGCGATGCGCCACTCGATGCGGTCGAGGATCTGCGTGCCGTCGAACGAGACGCTCACGTCGAGCAGGTCGACGACGTCCTTGCCGAGGCGCGCGGTCGCGGTCCGGGACAGCGCGACGGTGTCGCGGATCGGCGGGACGTCGTCGATCAGCGCGTTCGCCGCGTCGATGCGGAACTTCGGCTTGCTCGTGCGGGCCGGGGCGCCGCGGCGGAGCCACGCGAGCTCCTTCCGGGCCAGGTTCTGGCGGCGCTGCTCGATCGTGGCAGCCTGCCGGTCGCGTTCGACGCGCTGCAGGATGTACGCGGCGTAGCCACCTTCGAAGGGGTCGACGACGCCGTCGTGGACCTCCCACGTGTCGGTCGACACGGCGTCGAGGAACCACCGGTCGTGCGTCACGACGACCATGCCGCCCTGGTTCGACGACCAGCGGCGGTTGATGTGCCCGGCGAGCCACTCGATGCCCTCGACGTCCAGGTGGTTGGTCGGCTCGTCCAGGAACAGGACGTCCCAGTCGCCGACCAGGAGCCGCGCGAGTGCCACACGACGACGCTGCCCACCGGACAGGTCGTCGACGCTGACGTCCCACGGGATGTCCGAGACCAGACCGCCGATGATGTCGCGGATCTTCGGGTCACCGGCCCACTCGTGCTCCTCGAGGTCGCCGACGACGGTGCTGCCGACGGTCGCGCCCTCGGGCAGGATGTCGCGCTGGTCCAGGTACCCGATGGTCAGCCCGCGGCGGTGCGTGACGCGGCCGCCGTCCGGCTCGAGTCGCTGGGACAGCAGTGCGAGCAGCGTCGACTTGCCGTCACCGTTCCGGCCGACGACGCCGATCCGGTCACCCTCGTCGATGCCGAGGGTGACGCTGTCGAAGACGACCTTGGTGGGGAACTCGAGATGCAGGTTCTCGGCGCCGAGGAGATGTGCCACCCGTCAAGGGTAGGTGGCGCGGCGGGGTGGTGGGTGCGGAGGCGGGTGGTTCGGGTGTTCGGCCGGCTCTGGTCGCACGGTGCGCCCTTGTTCGAGTGGTGCGAGGTTGCCCGCTCGGCGCGAGCCTGTAGCGGCACACGGAGCGCGCAACCTCGCACCGGCCGACAGAAGGCGCACGGTGCGTCGGCCTGGAGGCCCGGGTCAGCTCGCGGGGGTCGGCTCGGCTCCGGCGCGGGGCTCGGTCTCCTGCAGGAACGCCCGGCACTGCTTCCGGAAGCGCAGCGTCAGGGCCAGGACCGTGACGAAGAACACCGCTGCGACGATCTGGAGCAGGGAGAACGGCGCCCACTCATGGTCGAAGACGTTCGCGGCCCAGAGCAGCACGAATCCCGGTGCGATCACCACGGTGAACGCCGACTGCTGCAGACGGTTGCTCGCGATCGATCGGAGCTCCTCGACGTGATCGGCCGGGAACGCCGCACGACCTCGGATCATCCTGTCGATCCACTGCCGCTCGCGTCGCGGCACACCGCTGGTCGGGGTCGACCACGCCCGCGGTGCACCCTGCCGGAGGTACCGCACGAACCCGATGACCCAGGCGACCAGCGCCCCGGCCATCAGGACCGATCCGACGGTCGACGGCCAGCCGGATCGCATCTCCCCCGTCAGATCGTCGATCTGTGCACCGGCGACGCCACCGAAGACGAAACCGAGCACCATGCAGAGGCCGGCGCCGAGGACGACGACCACGGCCCAGCGCTGCCGGTTCATCCGCACCTTCGGGCGCGGTCGTCCAGCGATGTTGTCGGCGACGAGGGACCAGGTTTCCTCGGAGACCCTGACGTCGGTCGCGTCCTGCGCAGCCGGAACGGACACGGTCAGCTCGCGGGAGCGGTGTCGCCCTCGCCCGCGGCTTCCTTCGCGCGCTTCAGGCGGGCCTGCGCCTCCCAGTACTCGATCTCGCGCTCGAGCTCGGCGAGCTCCTGCTCGGTGCCGGTCACGCGCTTCGCGCCGTGGGCACTGCGGGCATCACCGAGGGTGGCGTACCGGTCCTCGTGGCGGGTGGGCTCGATGTAGCGACCGTGGTTCCGTTCGCCCGGAGCCCAGTCGTGGCCGATGGCGAACCAGACGATGCTGCCGACGACGGGGACCAGGATCACGAGGATCACCCACGCGATCTTCGGCAGGCCGCGGATCTGGTCATCCGTCTTCGTCAGGATGTCGATCAGGGCGAAGACCAGCAGGATGACGGTGATCCCGGGCAGCAAGACGCTCATGTTCGCGATTCTATGGATCCGCTTGGAGTCTCACCATTCCCCGAACGAGCGTCGTGGTTGCGAAGGTGCACAGGGTAGGTGTCGAGGTACCGGCGGGCGAGCACGGCGGACCGTGCCGTCCATGCGAACTGCCCCGCCGTGGCGATGCCGCCCGCGACGGCGAAGGGCCAGAACATACCACCGGCGAACGTGATCGCAGACCACACGATCGCGAACCCGGCCAGACTGGCCAGTTCGCCGCCGCCGCCCAGTTCGACCGCCCTCGCCTGCACGACGATCCGGCGGTCCTCCGGCGCGGCCCGTCGCCCGGTCGCCGCCTCCGTCACCGCGCGCTGTTCGCGTTGCTGCAGCGGCGCGAGCACCGGCGCACGACGAGCTTCCGCGCCGTTCCGTCTCCGGCGGATCAGGACCCGAACGGTGTCGCCGAGACCGATGACGAAGCCCAGTGCGGTGACGACGCCGGCAACTGCGAAGCGAGCGTCCGATCCGGTGGGCACGGCGATCGCCGCGATGCACAGCGCCACCAGCGCCAGCCCGATGGCCACGACGAACCCGAGGATGGGCGGGCTGGGTGTCCGGGTCTGCGCGAGGAGCAGGTGTGCACGTTCGTCAGCTTCGGCCCAGCGTCGTCCCGCCGCCCCCTCGGTGTCGGACTGGGCGGCGGCGGTCACAGCGCCGCCACCCACTCGTCCGTCCCGTCGGTGAACCGCTGGTGCTTCCAGATCGGCACGCGCTCCTTCACCAGGTCGACCAGGGCGCCGCATGCGGCGAACGCCTGCGCCCGGTGCGACGACGACACCGCTGCGGCGAGCGCGACGTCCCCGATGCCGAGCGCCCCGACGCGGTGCAGCACGGCGATCCGGACGTCGGGGTGGTCCTCGGCGATGGTCCGGGCGACCTCGGTGATGACCTCGCCGGCACTGGGGTGCCGCTCGTAGTCGAGCGCCGTGACGCCCTTGCCACCGTCGTGGTCACGGACGATGCCGGCGAAGGTCACCAGAGCGCCGTCCTGCTCGGTGGCCACCACGGCAGAGACCTCGTCAACGCTGATGTCGCGGTCGACGACGTCGGCGAGCACGACGCGCTCGAGGGCCGGGGTGGTGCTCACGAGGCGCTCCGCGGGGCGTGGCCCTCGCCGTGCACCTGTGCGACGACGTGGTCGAGCACACCGTCGAGCACGGCGAGCCCGTCGGACACCCCACCGCGCGACCCGGGCAGGGTGACGAGCAGACAGCCGGCGTTCGTGACCCCGGCGACGCCGCGGGTGAGCAGCGCGGTCGGGCCGGCACCCGCGAGCCCGCGCCGACGGATCTCCTCGGTGATACCGGGCAGTTCGAGGTCGATCAGGCCCGCCACCGCCTCGGGGGTCCGGTCGGTCGGGGTGACCCCGGTGCCGCCGGTGGTGATGACGACCCGGGCGTCGGCCAGGAGTTCCGCGGTGACGGTCTCGGTGATCGCGCCGCCGTCGGGGACGATGATCGGGTCGCTCGTGGTGAACCCGTGGTCGCGCAGCCAGTCGGCGATGACGGGTCCGGTGCGGTCGAGTGCGGGGTCGGCGGCGGCCTGCGTGGACACCACGACGACGGCGGCCCGGCCCCTGGTCGGCTCGGCGGTCATCGGTTGCTCCAGTCCCCGGAGCGTCCGCCGTGCTTCTCGAGCACGCGGACGTCCGTGATCACGGCCGCTCGGTCGACGGCCTTCACCATGTCGTACACCGTCAGGGCGGCGACGCTCGCCCCGGTCAGGGCTTCCATCTCGACGCCGGTGCGCGAGGTCGTGCGGACCGACACCTCGATCAGCACGCGGTCGTCGGTGCCGGTGATGTCGACCTGCACGCCGGCGATCGGCAGCGGGTGGCACAGCGGGATCAGGTCGGAGGTCTTCTTCACCGCCATGATCGCGGCGATCCGGGCGGTGCCGACGACCTCGCCCTTGGGCAGCGAGCCGTCGATGATGCGTGCGACGACGTCGGGGCGGGTGACGACGGTGGCAGTGGCCGTGGCCGAACGGTCGGTGACGTCCTTCGCGGAGACGTCGACCATGTGCGCGCTGCCGTCGGCGCGCACGTGCGACAGCTCGTCGGTCGGCGACGTTCCGGGCCGCACCTGGTCAGAGGCGGACGGGTCGGTCATCGGAGGCTCCAGACGGTCAGGGGGTCGCCGGGTTCGACGGTGTCGATGCCCACCGGGACGTGCACCAGGTGGGTGGCGGCGGCGTAGTGGACGAGCAGGTGCGAACTCGGCCCACCGACGAAGTGCACGGCCCCGTCCTGCACCCGGCCGCGACGGACCTGGTGCTTGCCGACGGGTGAGCCGGCAGCCGACGCTGCCGGCAGGACCTGTGTGGGCCGGTCCGGCGCGAGCCCGACCGCGGCGGCGAGCAGCGGTCGCAGGAACACCTCGAACGAGACCAGCGCCGACACCGGGTTGCCCGGGAACGACACGACGGGCACGGAGCGACCGCCACCGGCGTCTCCACCGAACACGACGCTGCCGAACGCCTGCGGTCCGCCGGGCTGCATCGCGACCGGCGTCACCGCGAGCCCGCGGGGTTCGAGTGCCTGTCGCACGACCTCGTACGCCCCGGCGCTGATGCCCCCGGTGGTCACCACGAGGTCGGCCCAGTCCCCCACGGCCGCATCGAGCGCCTGATCGAAGGCAGCGACGTCGTCGGGCACCCGGACGATCCGCGAGTCCGCACCGACCTGCGCAAGAGCTGCCCGCAGCGCGATGCCGTTCGCGTCACCGATGGTCGCCGCGTCCGTGTCGGCGCCCTGGAGCTCAGAGCCGGTCGACACGACGAGGACCCGCAGCGGTCGGCGCACCGACACTGTCGTCACCCCCGCAGAGGCGAGCGCGCCGAGCAACGCCGGTGTGACGGGCGTGCCGGCCGCCGCGAGCTCGGCGCCGGCGGGCAGGTCACTGCCGGTGACCCGCACGAACGTGCCGGCGGTCAGGTCAGCGGGCACCGTCACCCGGGGCAGCTCGAGCGCCGCCGGGAACGCGCCGGGCTCGGTCGCCTCGACCGGGAACACCGCGTCGGCGCCCTTCGGGATCCGTGCCCCGGTCATGATCGGCGCCGCCGTACCGGGCTCGAGCGGTTCGGGCACCACGCCGGCCGGGATCGGTTCGACGACCCGCACCTGCTGCCCGGCGTCGGCGACCCGCACTGCGAAGCCGTCCATCTGGCTGTTGTCGAAGGGCGGCAGCGGCACCGGGGACGCGACGCCCGCCGCGAGCACACGGTGTCCGAGCCCGGCTCCGAACCCCGGGCCGGCGAGTTCGTCGATGGGCAGTTCTTCCGCTCCGAGGCCCGCCACCACCGGCGCGAGCAACGCCGCCAGGTCGTCGCGGTGCTGACCGATCGTTCGCACAGAGGCCTCCGAACAGGGGGTTGGTGGCGCCGCTCCCGGTTCGCCCGGTGGCGCCGTCAGTAGCGTATCCAGCGCGCAGCCCGCGCCGACGACCAACCGGAGGACCTGTGGAGAACGACGAAGCCGTGACGATCGGTGTCATCGGAGGCTCCGGCCTCTACCAGCTGTTCGAGGAGGGCACCGCCGACGAGCTCGACGTCCCGACCCCGTTCGGCCCGACCTCGAGCCCGATCAGCATCGGCACGATGGCCGGACGACGGGTCGCGTTCCTGACCCGCCACGGCCGTGAGCACTCCGTCGCCCCGCACCGCATCAACCACCGTGCGAACGTCTGGGCCCTCCGCTCGCTCGGTGTCCGTGCGATCGTGTCGTCGAGCGCCGTCGGCGGCCTGCACCCCGACTACGCCCCGGGCACCTTCGTCGTGACCGACCAGCTCATCGACCGCACCTGGGGCCGCGCCGACACGTTCTTCGAGGACGACGTGCAGCACCTGTCCTTCGCCGACCCGTTCGACCCGACGCTCCGCCGCGCGGCGATCGACGCCGTCGCCGGTCTCGACGTGCCGTTCCGTCCCACCGGCACCTGCGTCGTCATCCAGGGCCCCCGGTTCTCCACCCGAGCCGAGTCCGTCTGGCTCCGACAGGCCGGCGGCCACACCATCAACATGACGATGACGCCCGAGGTCCCGCTCGCCGCCGAGCTCGGCATCGCCACGGTCAACCTGTCGTTCGTGACCGACGCCGACGCCGGCCTCGCCCCGACCGAGGACGAGACCGCAGCCGCAGCCGCAGCCGCAGCCAGCGGCCCTGACGTCGACGACGCCGGAGCCGTCGTCACCCACGCCCTCGTCATGGAGCGCCTCACCCGCGCCAACGAGGTCATCGTCCGCGCCATCGGCCAGATCGTCGCCGCGATCCCCGCCGACTTCACCCCGCGCGAGCTCGTCCCGACCAGCGCGAGCGCCAGCATCATGCAGGCCCAGCCCACCACCGCCACCGCATGAGCCGCCTCCTCGTCACCGGCGGCGCCGGCTTCATCGGCTCCGCGATCGTCCGCCGCGCCCTGGCCGACGGCCACGAGGTCCGCGTCCTCGACTCCCTGCGCGACGACGTGCACGGCGACCCCGCCGAGGTCGTCCGGGCCCACGAGCAGCAGGGCATCGCGTTCGTCCACGGTGACGTCCGCGACCGGATCTCCCTCGATGCCGCCCTCGACGGCATCGACGTCGTGTGCCACCAGGCGGCGAAGGTCGGCCTCGGTGTGGACTTCCAGGACGCCCCCGACTACGTCTCGTCGAACGACGCCGGCACCGCCCACGTCCTCGCCGGCATGGACCGGCACGACATCGGCCGGCTCGTCGTCGCCAGCTCGATGGTCGTCTACGGCGAGGGCGCGTACACCACCGCCTCCGGCGAGCCCACCCGTCCCCCGGCCCGCCGCCGCGAGGACCTCGACGCCGGCCGCTTCGACCCGATCGGCCCCGACGGCCGAGCCCTGCTGCCCGGCCTGATCGACGAGTCCGCAGCGCTCGACCCCCGCAACGTGTACGCGCAGACGAAGGTCGCGCAGGAGCACCTGGCCTCGAGCTGGGCCCGCGCCACGGGAGGCCGCGCGATCGCGCTCCGCTACCACAACGTCTACGGACCGGGCATGCCGGCGAACACCCCCTACGCCGGTGTCGCGTCCCTGTTCCGCTCGGCACTGGCCCGCGGCGAGGCGCCCCGCGTCTTCGAGGACGGCGCCCAGCGACGCGACTTCGTGCACGTCGACGACGTCGCCGGCGCGAACGCTGCCTCCATCGCGGCGACCGCCGACCTGCCGTCGGACTCGTTCCGCGCGTACAACGTCGGCTCCGGCACCGTGCACACCATCGGCGACATGGCCGCCGCGATCGCCGGGCCCGACGGCCCGCAGCCGGTCGTCACGGGCGAGTACCGCCTGGGCGACGTCCGCCACGTCACGGCGAGTTCGGCACGCATCGAAGCCGAACTCGGCTGGCACGCCGAGGTCGACTTCGAGGCGGGCATGCGCGACTTCGCGACGGCTCCGCTCCGCAGCGCCGTCCGCTAGCCGGAACGCGTGCGCGAGCGGCTCATCGCCGGCCGCGCCTGAGAGCGCGACCAGCCACCGGACGGGAGGC
>NZ_QKLE01000037.1:0-26051 GCF_003224275.1 Curtobacterium sp. MCSS17_011
GGTACCGCTCCGGCGGCCGGTGGTTCGACCTCGGGTTCGGACGGCACGGCTTCGGGCACGCAGGTGTCCCCGGTCGTGGACGTCCCGGTGACGATCGGTGGCAACGGCATCGGCGTCCTCGGTGACGGGGCCGCGACGGGCACGGCGCCCGCCGCGGGCACGGGTACCGGTACCGGTACCGCTCCGGCGGCCGGTGGTTCGACCTCGGGTTCGGACGGCACGGCTTCGGGCACGCAGGTGTCCCCGGTCGTGGACGTCCCGGTGACGATCGGTGGCAACGGCATCGGCGTCCTCGGTGACGGCGCGAGCACCGGCGGCACGACGGCCCCGGCCACCGGCACCACGACCCCGACGACCGGTGGTTCGACCTCCGGCGACGGCGGCGTGCTCTCCGGCACCCAGATCACCCCGGTGATCAACCTGCCGATCACCATCGGCGGCAACGGGATCGGCATCGTCGGTGACGGCACCAGCACCACCCCCGGCACAGGCACCGGTACGGACCCGGGCACCGACCCGGGCACGGACCCGGGCACGGACCCGGGCACGGACCCGGGCACGGACGCCGGTACGGACCCCGGTACCGACCCGGGCACGGACCCCGGTACGGACCCCGGTACCGTCCCCACCGACGGGACGGGCACCGACACCGGCACCACACCCGGCACGGCGACCATCCCGGTGGGCGTGGTCGGCGTCGTCGAGCCGACCCGGGCCTCCACGGCGGGTGTGGTGACCGCCACGACCGCTGCCACCAGCGGGGTCCGGACGAGCGCCGGCACCGTCGCTGCGGACGCTGCGGCCGGTGAGGGTCAGTCGGAGCTCGCGTACACGGGAGCAGGCTCACCGGTCCTGCCGGTCGGGTTCGCCCTCCTGCTGCTCCTCGCCGGAGCGGGCACGCTCGTGCTCCGTCGCCGGCACTGACCGACAGGTCGACGAGGGACGCCGCACCCGCGGCGCCCCTCGTCGTCACGCCGCCCGGGAACGCATGCGTGTGCATGTCGCGACGGAACGCGGGTCGATCGACGCGTGCTTCGTCGGAAGATGCCCACGCATCGGATGTGCGTGCATGGTTCGACAGGACACCAGTCGATCGACGAGTGCTCTGTCGGAACATGCCGGTGCACCTGATGCGCGCACGCGCCGGCGGTGCGACGCCACGTGACGGCCGGGGGAGCAGAACGACGCAGCCGTCAGCGGCCTGGGGTATCGTTCCGACTACGCAAGCGCTCCGGGGTCGGTGTAATTCCGAGCCGGTGGTGACAGTCCACGAACTGATGACGGGTGCGAGCCCGACAGAGGTTGACCCGGTGGGATTCCGGGACCGACGGTGAAAGTCCGGATGGGAGGCGCGCTGGGCGGACAGGACGACCCCACGACCCGTGGGGTGCGACCGGTCCGTCGATGCCGACGATCGTCGAACACCCCCGGAGTCCCGTTGAGAGGACACCAGTGTTCACCGGCATCATCGAGGAACTCGGCACCGTCACCGCCGTCGAGCAGCAGGGCGACTCCGTCGCGCTCACCGTGCACGGTCCCGTCGTCGTGCAGGACGCCCGGCACGGCGACTCGATCGCGACCAGCGGAGTCTGCCTGACCGTCGTCGAGCAGACCCCCGAGACCTTCACCGCCTTCGTCATGAAGCAGACCCTCGACATGAGCGCCCACGGTGCGCTCCGGGTGGGGGACCGCCTGAACCTCGAACGTGCCGCCTCGGTGGGCGACCGCCTGGGCGGGCACATCGTGCAGGGCCACATCGACGGCACCGCCACCGTGCTCGAGACGGCCGACGGTGACGGCTGGCGGCGCGTGCGGTTCTCGCTCGCGCCGGCGCTCAGCCCGCTCGTGGTCGACAAGGGCTCGGTCGCGCTCGACGGAGTCTCGCTCACGGTCAGTGCGGTCTCACCAGAGGACACCGCCCCCGACGCGGCCTGGTTCGAGGTGAGCCTGATCCCAGAGACGCTCGAGGCGACGACGCTCGGGCTCCGCGTGCCGGGTGACCGGGTGAACGTCGAGACCGACGTCCTGGCGCGGCACGTCCGCCGCATGCTGCGGCTCGACGCCGCGGCGCAGTCGCTCGAGACCGTCGGATCGGAGGCCCGGTGATGGTCGCCGAGGTCGGTACCGTCCCGCAGGCACTCGGGTTGTCGAGCATCGAGACCGCGATCGCGTCGGTCGCGGCCGGCCGCCCCGTGATCGTCGTCGACGACGAGGACCGTGAGAACGAGGGCGACGTCATCCTGTCCGCCGAGCTCGCCTCGCCGGAGTGGATCGCGTGGACCGTCGCGCACTCGTCGGGGTTCATCTGCGCGCCGGTCAGCACCGAGATCGCCGACGCCCTCGACCTCCCGCCGATGGTGGCGCACAACGAGGACGTCCGCGGCACGGCCTACACGGTCACGGTCGACGCGGCCGTCGGCGTGACCACGGGCATCAGCGCCCACGACCGCGCCCGCACGCTGCGGGTCCTCGCCGACCCGACCTCGGTGCGTGACGATCTGCACCGACCCGGACACGTGGTGCCCCTCCGTGCACGACCGGGCGGGGTCCGCGAGCGCGCCGGGCACACCGAAGCAGCGATCGAGCTCGTCACCGCGGCCGGACTCCGGCCCGCGGCAGCGATCTGCGAGATCGTCGACGAGGACGGCAGCATGATGCGGCTGCCGGCGCTCGTCGCACTCGGGGCACGCGAGGGCGTGCCCGTCATCACCATCGCCGCACTCGCCGAGTGGCTGGACGCGGCAGACCGGGCGGCGGCAGCGTCCGCAGTGCCCACGGAAGGAACGACACGATGAGCGGAGCAGGCGCGGCGGACCGCGACCAGGTCGACGGCACCGGGATCCGGGTGGCCATCATCGCCGGACAGTGGCACGACACGATCGCCGCGGGCCTGCTGGCCGGGGCGCAGCGCGAGGTCGAGCGGCTCGGGGCGACGGCCGACGTCATCCCCGTCCCCGGTAGCTTCGAGCTGCCCGTGGTCGCGAAGACCGCGCTCGAGGCCGGTTTCGATGCGGCGGTCGCGCTCGGGGTCATCATCCGCGGCGGTACCCCGCACTTCGAGTACGTGTCGGGTGCCGCGACGAGCGGCTTGACGCAGGTCGCGATCGACACCGGCAAGCCCGTCGGGTTCGGTGTGCTCACGCTGGACGACGAGCAGCAGGGGCTCGACCGCGCGGGGCTGCCCGACTCCAAGGAGGACAAGGGCGCTGAGGCCGCACACGCGGCGATCAGCACCGCGGTGACGCTTCGGACCCTGCGCGTCCTGGTCTGAGGCGCCGGACACCTACGCAGAACGGCCCCGCACCGGTGAGGTGCGGGGCCGTTCTTCCTGCGCGGACTGGCGAGCAGCGGTGCTTGCTGGTCAGCGCTTGCCGAACACGTGGATCGGCAGGAAGAAGGAGAGGCTCATCAGGAGCACGCCCGCCATGAAGACGAAGGCCTGACCGGACTCGACCTGGAAGGCGAACCCGAACAGGTACATCGACACCAGCAACAGCAGGATCGAGAAAACAGCGGCGATGACGCGGCCCACGGGATACCTCCGGGTGTCGACGAGTGGATCGTCCCCAGTCTATCCCCAGCCGGCGGTGCGCCGGTTCACGCGCCGGGTCGCGTCGCGATCAGGCGGTCGACGACGGCGAGCAGGGTCTCCATGTCGACGCTGCCCCGCTTCGGTCGGACATCGCTCGCGGCACCGAGTGAGGCCTGGTGGTACAGCCCGTCGCCGAGGAGCTTGACGGCCTGCGCGGTCGGCTCGTCGTCGAGGGCGTCGACGAGGGTCGCGAGCCACGCGTTCTCGGTGTCGTCGAGGGTGCGACCTGCCTCTTCGTAGCCGGCCTGCTGCAGGCGGCTCGCAGCGAGCAGGGCGAGGTCGAGCTCGCTGCCGACGAACAGGCAGTTGCGGACGAAGTAGCGCGCCGCGCCGTCCGCGGCGTCCCGCATGCGCTCGACGTCGATCGCGGACAGGTCCGACAGGCGCTCGCAGAGCCCCTCGACCAGGGCGGCCTTGGAGCCGAAGTGGTACAGCAGCCCGCCCTTCGAGACACCGGCGCGCGCGGCGACGGCGTCGAGCGTGGCGGGACGCTCGCCCTCCTCGCACACGATGGCGACGAAGCTGTCGAGGACACGGTCGCGGGCACTGGCCATGCCGAGAGTCTAGGAGCAGTTCCAGGTGGCTCGGGTCCCGTCACGACCGCCGCGACCGTGAACGCTCACGACCCGCCGCCGGATCATTGCCGTTCCCTCCCGTACCGGCTAGCGTCGACCCGACCGTGAAGGTTCACGAGACGACAAGGATCCGCATGTCAGCGCAGACGGCGAACACCGCCACCACCACCACCCCGACCTCGACCACCACCGACCGCCCCGGGTGGGCCGTCCTCGGCCCCGGCGGCATCGCCCGACGCTTCCTGTCGCAGCTGCCCGCCAGCGGAGGCGTCCTGGTGGCGGCCGGCAGTTCGTCCGCCGAGCGGGCGCAGGTCTTCGCCGACGAGGCCGCCGGGTTCGGGTTCGCGGACGTGACCACCGGCACCTACGACGAGGTCCTCGCCGACCCGCGGGTGGACGCCGTCTACGTGTCGACCGTGCACACCGGGCACGCGCGGCTCGTCCTCGCCGCCCTCGAGGCGGACAAGGCCGTCCTGTGCGAGAAGCCCCTCTCCGTGAACCACGGCACCGCGATGGCGCTGACCGACGCAGCACGCCAGGCCGGACTGCCCCTGGTCGAGGCGTTCATGTACCGCTTCCACCCGCAGACCGCGGCGCTGCTCGACCTGGTCCGGGACGGCGTGATCGGCGACGTGACCCACATCGACGCCTCGTTCGCCTTCCGGACGGGCGAACGCACGGGTCGCCTGTTCGACGTCGACACCGCGGGCGGCGGGATCCTCGACGTCGGCGGGTACCCGGTGACGATGGCCGCCGCGATCGTGCAGGCCGCCACCGGGGTCGCCGTCGCCGAACCGGTGGCCCTCACCGCCACCGGCACGCTCGGGCCCACCGGGGTCGACGAGTGGACGGTCGCGCAGCTCACCTACAAGGGCGGGATCACGGCGTCGGTCCGGACCGGCGTCTTCGTGCAGGACGACAACGCCGTGTCGGTGTACGGCACACGCGGTCGCATCGTGCTCACCGACCCGTGGACCCTCGGCGACGACCCCACGATCGAGATCCGCACGGCTGACGAAGCCCCTCGCTCACTGTCGTTCGCGGGTGAGCACCCCTACGCCCGTGAAGCCGACGCCACCACCGACGCCCTGCGTGCCGGCGCGGTCGAGGCGGCGCAGATGACGATGGACGAGACGCTCGCCACCGCGCGCACGCTCGACAAGTGGCGTGCGGCGATCGGCCTGCGCTACCCGTTCGAGGCCGAGACCGCGGACATCCCGACGGTGTCCGGTCGGCCGCTCGCCGTGCAGGACGGCAACCCGATGCGGTACGGCGAGGTGCCGGGCGTCGGCAAGCGGATGTCCCGCCTGGTGATGGGCGTCGACAACCAGCCCGACCTGGCACACGCCAGCGCGATCTTCGACCTGTTCGTCGAGCAGGGCGGCAACGTGTTCGACACCGGGTACATCTACGGTGGCGGGGTACTCGAGGGCAGGCTCGGCAGGTGGATCCAGAACCGGGGGATCCGCAAGGACGTGGTCGTCATCACGAAGGGCGCCCACACCCCGCACTGTGACCCGGAGTCGATCACCAGGCAGCTGCTCGAGAGCCTCGAGCGCCAGGGAACCGACTACGCGGACGTCTACATGATGCACCGCGACAACCCCGACGTGCCGGTGGGGGAGTTCGTCGACGTGCTGGACGAGCACCGGCGGGCCGGGCGCATCCGCGTGTACGGCGGCTCGAACTGGACCCCCGCACGGTTCGACGAGGCGAACGCCTACGCCCGGGCCAACGGCAAGCACGGGTTCGAGGTCCTCAGCAACCACTTCGGCCTGGCCGAGGCGTACGACGTGCCGTGGGACGGCTGCGAACACGCGACCGATGCGGCATCGAAGGCCTGGCTCGAGGAACGCCAGGTCCCGCTGCTGCCGTGGTCGTCGCAGGCCCGCGGGTTCTTCACCGGCCGTGCGACGCCCGAGGACACCAGCGACGCCGAGCTCGTCCGCTGCTACTACTCGGACGACAACTTCGAGCGGCTCCGCCGTGCGCGGGAGCTCGGCGAGCAGTTCGGCGTCCCCGCGACGGCGATCGCGCTCGCGTACGTGCTCAACCAGCCGTTCCCGACCTTCCCGCTCTTCGGACCCCGTACGATCGCGGAGGCCCGGTCGTCCATGACGGGCCTCTCCGTCGACCTCTCCCCGGAACAGGTGGCATGGCTGGACCTCCGCGCCTGACCCCCGGCGGCCGCGCGACGATCATCGACGTCGCCGCGGCCGCCGGGGTGTCCCGGCAGACCGTCACCCGTGCGATGAACGGCATGTCCGGCATCAGCGCGGCGACCAAGGACCGCGTGCTCCAGGCCGCGGCTGCGCTCGACTACCGTCCGTCGCGCTTCGGCCGCGGGCTCGTCACGGGTGGCGACCACCAGCTCGGGCTCGTCGTCAACGACCTGCGGAACCCCTACGCGCCGGCGCTGGCGTCCGCGGTGCTCGGCCTGGCCGCCGCCCGCGGGTGGAACGTCATGCTCGCCGACGTCGGGCTCGCGAGCGACTCGGACCGGATGGTGGAGTCCCTCGGTGCCCAGACCGACGTCGTGATCGGCTACCTCGGGTCCCGTGCGCCGGAGTGGATCGAACGGCTCGGATCGGTCCCGGTCGTCGAACTCGACCCCTCGGGGCCGGTGACACGCGCCGCGGTCCGGATCGACCCGACCGCCGCGATCGAGGACCTCGCCGACCACCTCGTCGACGTCGGGGTGAAGCACCCCGTCGTGCTCGACGCCGCCGCCGCCGGCGTGCCGAGCCAGCGCGGGGAGCACATGGTCGCGGCACTCCGGCGTCGTGGGTACCTGCCCGACCTCGTCGTCGCGTCCGCACCCACCGCCGAGGCCGGCGCCGGACAGACCGAGCGGATCCTCGCCGAGCACCGCCGGGTGGACGCGGTCCTGGCGTTCAACGACGTGCTGGCCCTCGGCGTGCTGTCGGCCTGCCGTCGTGCCGGCGTCGACGTCCCCGGTGACGTCCGCGTGGTCGGCGTCGACGGCCTGCCACTCGGGACGCTCGTCGCGCCGACGCTCACCACGCTGGCCGTCGACCTCGACGAGGTCGCCGGCCAGGCCCTCGACCTGGCGCTCGGCATGCTCGCGGGCGAGCTGCCGCGCTCCGGCGCGGCCGTCGAGCGCACGGTGCGACACCGCTTGCTGCTCCGCGAATCGGCGTAGGCCCGACGACGCGACCAGGGGATCGTCCGCAGGCCCGTGGCGGGACCGCCGCGGGCCTCCCGGCCGTCGTCAGTTGCATTTGCAACCAAAACCGTCCGGACGGTACACTCAGAGGGTCCTGACGGGGCGCGTGTCCATCCCGCGTCCCGTCTCGTCTGCCCCACGTACCACCCGCCGTCGACCTGGTCCGGCTCGAAGTCCCAGGAGTCCGCCGTGTCCGCACTGCTCACCAGTCCCGTCGCCACCCGCGTCACCGGGAGCCGTGCCCGACGGTTCCTGGCGCTCGCCGTGCTCATGCTGCCGGTCCTGCTCATCTCGGTCGACAACACCATCCTGAGCTTCGCGCTGCCGTCGATCAGCCGCGCGCTGAACCCGGACGCCACCACGCAGCTCTGGATCGTGGACGCGTACCCGCTGGTGCTCGCCGGCCTGCTCGTCGTGATGGGCAGCATCGGTGACCGGATCGGCCGACGGCGGATCCTGGTGATCGGCGCGACCGGCTTCGCCCTGTTCTCGGTGGCCGCGGCCTTCGCGACCGACGCCTGGATGCTCGTCGCGGCCCGGATCGCGATGGGTGTGTTCGGCGCGATGCTCATGCCCGCCACGCTCTCGATCATCCGCAACGTGTTCGTGGATGCGGGGGAGCGGCGGATGGCGCTCGCCGTCTGGTCGACGATGTTCGCGGCCGGCAACGCGCTCGGCCCGCTCGTCGGCGGCGCGCTGCTCGCGCACTTCCACTGGGGCAGCGTCTTCCTGGTCGCGGTGCCGATCCTCGTGCTCATGCTCGTCGGCGTGCCGTTCTGCGTGCCGGAGTCCCGCGACCCGATGCCCGGGCCGGTCGACCTGCCGAGCATGTTCCTGTCCCTCGGTGCCCTCGCACCGATCGCCTGGGCCATCAAGTCGGTCGTGCACCCCGAGGAGCGCGGCCTCGCGATCGCGATGCTCGCCGTCGGTGTCGTCTGCGGCATCGCGTTCGTCCGCCGGCAGCTGCGGTCCCGCACGCCGATGCTCGACCTGCGGCTGTTCCGCAGCACGGCCTTCACCGGCAGCGTGCTGATGAACCTGGCGGCGATGTTCTCGCTCACCGGGTTCCTGTTCTTCATCGCCCAGCACCTGCAGCTCGTGGCCGGGCTCGACCCGTTCGCGTCCGGCGTGGTGCTCATCCCGGGGTCGGTGCTGACCATCGTCGCCGGGCTCGCGGTCGTGCCGATCGTGGCGCGTGTCGCCCCGCGCTGGGTCGTGTCCGTGGCCCTGTTGTTCTCGGCGGCGGCGTACGCCCTCGTCGCGGTCCTCGGACACCATGCGTCCATCGCCGCCCTGGCGTTCGCCTTCGTGCTGCTGGGCATCGGCATCGGGGCGTCCGAGACGGTGACGAACGACCTCATCATCTCGACGGCTCCGGCGGACAAGGCCGGAGCGGCGTCGGCGATGTCCGAGACGGCGTACGAGATCGGCGCCGTGCTCGGCACCGCGGTCCTCGGCACGATCCTGGCGACGACCTACCGGGCGCACGTCGTGGTGCCCGACGGGCTGTCCTCGTCGGCGCACGTCGCGGCGCAGGAGACGCTCGGCGGCGCGGTCGCCGCGGCTGGGCAGCTCGGCGGTGGCGCCGGGCAGGTGCTGCTCGAGTCGGCTCGGGCGGCGTTCGACTCCGGCGTGACGATCACCGCGGGCGTCGCGGCGGTGCTCATGGTGGTGGCGGCCGCGGGTGCGCTCGTCATGCTCAAGCGCCGCTGAGCGGCCGCGCGGGCGCGCGCACTTCGCTCCGCTCGCTTCGTGAGCAGGACTGGTCGGGTCGCCGTGTGTGACCCGACCATTCCTGCTCACGAAGTGCCAGTCACGGCACGCCGGCCGCGCCCGAACCTGTGAATCGTTGACCTCAACCAGGGTTCAGGTCATACGTTGGGTGGCAGCCGCCGAGTGACGGCAGCCCCTCCCGAAGGAACGACCACGATCACCATGCCCGACGAAGCACCGGCCACCATCGCCGACGCGTACAAGTCCGCCTTCCGCGGGCACCCTGCCGGCGTCGCCGTCATCACGGCCGAAGGCCCGGACGGACCGACCGGCCTCACCGCCTCGAGCGTCGCGAGCGTGGCCGTCGACCCGCCCGTCCTCGTCTTCTCGCTCTCCACGAACTCCGGCTCGGCCGGGGTCGTGCTCGGCGCGCCGCTGTTCGTCGTGCACCTGGTCGACTCCCTCGGGGTCGCACTCGCGAAGCGCTTCGCGTCAACCGGCAGCCCGGCCGCCGACGACCCGATCTGGGGCACCCTGCCGTCCGGCGACCGCTACCTGCCGAGTGCGGCGAGTGCGCTCCGCTGCCGACCGCTGTCGACGACACCCATCGGCAGCTCGACCGTCGTCGTCGCCGAGGTGCTCGACATCGTCGTCGGCGCCGACCGCGGCGAGCCGCTGGTCTACCACAACCGGGAATTCCACTCCCTCACCGATCGTTCCCGGCTCTCGTGAGCCGCGGAGCCGCGTCCACAACCCACTGATCGAAAGGACCTCACATGGCTGAGTACACCCTGCCGGAGCTGCCGTACGACTACGCCGCACTCGAGCCGCACATCAGCGGCAAGATCATGCAGCTGCACCACGACAAGCACCACCAGACCTACGTGACGGGTGCGAACACCGCGCTCGAGCAGCTCGCCGAGGCTCGTGAGTCGGGCAACCTGGCGAACATCAACAAGCTCGAGAAGGACCTCGCGTTCCACCTCGGTGGCCACGTGAACCACTCGATCTTCTGGACCAACCTCGGCCCGGACACGAAGGTCCCGGAGGGCGAGCTCGCCGCGGCGATCGACGAGTTCTTCGGTTCGTTCGAGAAGTTCCAGGCGCAGTTCGCCGCCGTCGCGAACGGCATCCAGGGATCCGGCTGGTCCGTGCTGGCCTGGGACACCGTGGGCCAGAAGCTCACCACGTTCCAGCTCTTCGACCAGCAGGGCAACATCCCGTTCGGCCTCGTCCCGATCTTCATGCTCGACATGTGGGAGCACGCCTTCTACCTCGACTACCTCAACGTCAAGGCGGACTACGTCAAGGCCGTCTGGAACATCGTCGACTGGGAGAACGTCGCCGCTCGTTTCGAGAACGCGAAGTCGCAGCGGTTCGTCACGCTCTGATCCGCGTCGGCGGGTCACCACGGTGACCACCTGACGAACGGGAGGCACGGTGCCAGCTGGCACCGTGCCTCCCGTTCGTGATCCGGGTGGGGTTCCGGGCCGCGTGCTGTTCCCGGATGCGCGACCGGTCCGCGGTCGCTCGTGTGTGTTCAGCGCGCGCGGTCGGCGCCGGCCGTGCCAGCGGCCAGGTCGTGGGCGATTCGACGCAGCGCGGCGTCGGCGTCGGCGTGCGCGCGGTCGACGAGCGCGCCCCACTGCGCTCCGCGTGCGGCCATCACCGTGTGCTGGGCCGCGCGTTCGGCCAGGACGGGGTCGGCACCGTGCGCCCGGCACCACGCTCTGATGGCCGCGACGTGGCAGCGGTGCGCGCGACGCTGCCGGTCTCGCCCGTCGAGGGACTCGACCGACCCGAGTTCGAAGGTCAGCCGCGCGGCCAGCGCACGGTGCGGGTCGTCGAGCCCGCCGAAGGCCGCGACCAGGTGGTCGGCGAGGGCGTCCGCGTCGGCGCCGGGGTCGAGAGGCGTCGCTGAGCGGGAGGCCGCCAGGTGTTCGACGACGGAGTCGATCAGGGCCTCGCGCGAGCCGAAGTGGTACACGACCGGGTAGGCGCTCGTCCCGAGCACACGGCCGAGGCCCCGGACCGTGACGTCCTCGATCTTGGTCTGGACGAAGTGGTCGACGACCTGCTCGAGGATCGCCGGTTTGCGGGTGGGGTCGGGCTTCCTGGGCATGGCATCTCCGTCGTCGTGGCGGTGGTCGCGCGACCGCCCACATACTAGCAGTCGGTATATCAGCGGCACCATCTTCTCGTCGTCGTGCGTGCTCCCTCCGTGAATCCTCCGTTTTCATCGATAGAAACGGAGAAATGCTCGGCTCCGCGTACACTGTTGCGGATGTCCATGCCGTACGAGGGCGCTCTGCCGCCGTCCCGGCCCGAGGGGACCCGCGCCGGACGGGTGGTCGCGGGCCGCCGTCGTGGCGCCGGAAAACGCTTCCTGGTCGTCGGCGACGTCCTGGACGGCGTCCTCGTGCACACCACCGCGCACCGGATCGGTGTGCACGACCCGGCGGCGGAGATCCGTCACCGACCGACCGGTGCCGGCGGCAACACGGCCACCTGGCTCGGCTGGCTGGGAGCCGAGGTCGATGTGGTCGCCCGGGTGGGGGTCGACGACGTCTACCGCCACGAGCGTGCGCTCGAGGACGCCGGGGTCCGGGCTCACCTGCGCTACGACGTGATGACGTCCACCGGGGTCGTCGTCTCCGTCCGCAACGACCACGGCCGCACGGCGATGTCGGATCCGGCCGCGAGCGGGAAGATCAGTGCCGTCGACGTCCCACCCTCGGTGGTCGCACGCGCCGACATCGTGCACCTGACCGGTGCCGCCATGCTCGGCGGTGGCGCCGACCGGCTCGCCGACCTGGTGGCGTGCGCCAGGACGGGTCCGGCTCGCGTGGCGGTGGACCCGTCGTCGGTGGCCGTGATCGAGGCCGTCGGTGCGAGCCGGTTCCTCGAGGCCCTGGAGGGCGTCGACGTCCTCTTCCCCGACCAGCAGGAGGCGCTCGCCCTCGCCGGGGGCAACGACCTCGACGCCGCGGTGCGCCGGCTGACCGAGCACGTCCCCCTGGTCGTCGTCACCGCGGGGGCGGACGGCGCGCTCATCGGGCGTCGGGGCCGGAGCGTCCACCGGGTCCCGGCGACACCGGCGACGGTCGTCGACACCATCGGCGCCGGGGACGCCTTCGTCGCCGGTTTCGTCCGTGCCTGGGCGACCGATCCGGTGCGGGTCGGTGCTGCAGCCCGCGAGGGCACCCGGGTCGCGGCACGGGCACTCGGCTTCGTGGGCGGTCGACCGCCGGTCTGAGCCGTCCGGCACCCGAGTGGTGCCGCCGGTTCAGTACTGGGTCAGGTCAGCGCTCCGACGGTTCGGCGACGACGTTCAGGGTCTGGACGCGTGCCGCGGCGGCGGGCGCGAGCCGGATCTCGATGCGCAGCCGTCCGCAGGTACCGGGGAGCCACCAGCGCAGGTGCGACGGCACCGCCGAGTACTCGGCCACCGGCGCCGCGGTGAGATCGGCGCCGACGTCCGCGACGGCCTGCGCCACCGCCCGCCGTCGGCGGTCGTACGGCACGTCCATCGCCACGTTGGGCGTGCAGATCGCGTCCGCCAGGTCGTCGCGCCAGTCGGCCAGGAGGCGCGTCACGGCGGCCTGGGCGGCTCGCGTCCCGCGGGTGGTCGTCGCCACCCCCGTGCTCGCTGCCGTCACGTCGGTCGCGTCCGTCGCCGGAGTGGGCGATCCGGATGCCGCGGTCTGGGCCCCGTCGAGCACCAGGTCGTGCGCCTGCTGCGCGGCGGCGGAGACCTTGGCCTGCGTGGCGTTCTCGAACGCGACGACTCCCAGGCCGTCGCGCACGGACCACCGCATGTGCGCGGAGAAGCCCGGGTACCCGCCGGAGTGTGACACGAGTTCGCCGAAGCGGTCGTCCTGCTCGACGAACAGCCCGAAGCCGTACGCCGTTGCGCGGGCCGAACCCGGGACGACGGACGACGGGACGACCCGCATCGCCTGCTGCATGAGCCGGCGGTCGGCGGGGGAGACCGGGCCGGGCTCCGGTGCGGCGGAGAACGCCGAACCGAGGTGCGTCGCCCAGCGTGCCAGGTCACGCACGGTCGAGAAGAGCCCACCGATCGACGAGAACGCGCCGGGGCCGGTCATCGGCAGCGGTTCCCAGCCACCCTCGTGGCCTCGGGCACCGGCGACGACGAACCCGCTGGACGCGTCGGCGCTGAACACCGTGTCGGTGAGCCCGAGGGGACGGAGCACGGCGTCGCTGGCAGCCTCGGTGAAGGGCTGTCCCGACACGACGGCGACGACCCGGCCGAGCAGCGCGTAGCCGAGGTTCGAGTAGGCGAAGCGGGTGCCGGGTAGCGAGTCGAACAGCAGGCCGCCGCGCAGGAACTCGTCGAGCTCGGCGTCCGAGATCGACTCCTGCCGGTCGGCCCAGGGGTCGTCGGTGGGGAGCCCCGCCGACATCGTCAGCAGCATCCGCACCGTGGGGACGGGGGAGTCCGGGGTCGGCAGGGTGACGGCGTCGAAGGCCGGCACGAAGTCGGTGATCGGCGCGTCGAGGTCGAGCGCACCCCGGGCGACGAGGGTCAGCAGGGTCGCGGCGGTGACGCTCTTGGTGCAGGAGGCGATGCGGTACACGGTGTCGGCGTCCGGTCGACGGCCGTCCCCACGGTCGCCGTGCCCACCGGACGCGACGAGGGCGGAGCGGTCGAACACGCCCCACACACTGCTCGGCGCGATGCCCTGTTCAACACGAGCACGGAACAGCTCGTCGACCTGGTCGACGACGGCGGCGATCGCCTGCCGCCCGGTCACGAGCGCCGCATCCGTTCGTAGGCGTCGAGCGCCCGCTGCCGCGACGCCTTCAGGTCGACCATCGGCTCGGGGCGCAGCTCGTCGGCGGGGACCCAGCGGTGGACGTACTCGCGGTGCGGGTCGAAGCGCTCGAGTTGCCGATCGGGGTTGAAGACCCGGAAGTACGGGGCGGCGTCGAAGCCGGAGCCCGCGACCCACTGCCAGTTCGCCGCGTTGTTGGCGGGGTCGGCATCGACCAGGGTGTCCCAGAACCACTGTTCCCCGACTCGCCAGTCCACGAGCAGGTTCTTCACGAGGAAGCTGCCGGCGGCCAGCCGCACGCGGTTGTGCATGGCGCCGCTGTGCCAGAGCTCGCGCATGCCCGCGTCGACCAGGTCGAAGCCGGTCAGACCCTGCCGCCAGCGGTCGAGCTCGGCCGCTTCCGGGTCACGCCACGGGAACGCGTCGAAGTTCCGACGGACGTTGACGGTGGCGATGTCGTCGCAGTGGAAGTACTCGTTCCAGTTGAACTCGCGCCACGCCAGCTGCCGGAGGAACGCGGCGGCGTTCTGGCGCTGCGCGGGCTCGAGCCGCTCGTGCAGGCGGTGCCACACCTGGTACGGGCTGATCTCGCCCCACCGCAGGAACGGGGAGAGGCTGCTGGTGGCTTCCATCGCGGGCTCGTCGCGCTGGTCGTAGTCCTCGAGCGCGTGCTCGACGAAGTGCTCGAGCTGCTGACGGGCACCGTGCTCGCCCGGGGTCCAGGCATCACGGAGGCCTCCGGCCCAATCGGGCTTCGTCGGCAGCAGTGCCCAGTCGGCCAGAGCGTCACTGGTGACGTCGGCCGCAGCCGGTAGGTCGTCGGGGTCGGGCAGGGGGTGGCGCGGTTCGGGCAGCGCCTGGACGGCGTTCCAGAACGGGGTGAAGACCTTGTACGGCTCGCCTTGCCCGGTGAGCACCGTCCACGGTTCCCAGAGCAGGTTCGCGGCGAAGCTGTGCGCCTCGATGCCGCGGTCGTGCAGGGCCGCCTTGATGCCGGCGTCGATGTCCCGCTCGACGGCGCCGTACCGACGGTTCCAGTAGACGGCGTCGGCCCCGGTGTCGGCGACGAGCTGGTCGATGGCGTCGGCCGCGGCACCGCGCCGGAGGACCAGCCGGGAGCCCCGTTCGCGCAGGTCGGCGTCGAGGGCGGTCAGGGAGTGGTGCAGCCACCAGCGGCTGGCGGCACCGATCGGACGGAGCCCCGGGGACTCTTCGTCGAGGACGACCGCCACGGTGACGTCGCCGCCGTGGTCGATCGCAGCACGGAGCGCGGGGTTGTCCGACAGCCGCAGGTCGTCACGGAGCCAGACGATCGCGCCGGTCACACCGTCGCCGCATCCGCAGCGGCCACCGGGCGGGCCGTCGACCGCCGGCCTGGTGCGGTGCCGACCGCCAGCCGGAGCTTCGTGCAGAGTTCGGTGAGGGTGCGCAGTTCGGGGTCGGACAGCCCGGCACCGACCTGCTGCGCGATGCTCGCCGCGTGCTGCACGGCGACCTGGCGGTAGACGTCGAAGCCGTGCGGGGTCAGTGCCACGATCACGCCACGGGCGTCGGTGGGGTCCGGCTGCTTCTCGACGATGCCGCGGGCGAGCAGGCGGTCGACCAGGCGGCTGACGCTCGGCTGGGTGAGGAGCAGGTGCCCGGTGAGGTCGCGCATGCGGCAGCGGCGCCCGGGCTGGGTCGACAGGTTGAAGCAGACGTCGTACTCGTTGAACGAGATCTCGTCGCCGGGGAAGTCCGCGTTGAGACTCCGCATCACGGCGACCTGGGCGCGGAAGAGCGCTTCCCAGGCGGCGACGGCGGTCGCCTTCTCACTGCGGCGTGTCTCGCTCACGTTCGCGTTCCCTCCGGTCGTACGGTCTGACCACACTACCGACGGGGTCCGACAGGAGCCGGGCGACATGCACGAGGGCCGGCCGCCTGTCGGCGACCGGCCCTCTCCCTTGCACCAAGAGTTTCCTGCAATCACATTCCACAGGCGGTGCCACAGCAAACACCGTCTGCACCACCGACTGTATAACGAAGCGGTAACGGCGCGCCAGCCTCTCCGCGGCCGGTTCGCTGCGAGTTCACCAAGAGCAGCCGGTCAGGCTCAGAAGAGGTCGGGCGACGGGGTCGACGCGTACCGCACGGCGACGTCCGCGTGCCGGTCGAAGCGGTAGCCGACGCCGCGCACGGTGCGGACGATCTCCTCGAACGCGCCGAGCTTGGAGCGGAGCCGACGCACGTGCACGTCGATGGTGCGCTCGTTCGGGGTCTCGTCCTCGCCGTCGGACCAGAGGCCCTCGATGATCGCGGAACGGTCGACGGTCTGGCCCTCGCGGAGGACCAGGAACTGCAGGAGTTCGAACTCCTTGTAGGTCAGGGGCGCTGCTTCGCCGTCGAGGGTCACGCGCTTCCGGGAGATGTCGATGACGACGCCGGTCTCCTCGGGCTCGGGCTTCTCGGCCTGCTTGCGGGCGGCCACCGCGGAGCGGTCCTGCAGGGCGAGGCGGACGACGTCGACGTCCCGGCCACCGGAGTGCTCGGCGGCGACTGCGACCGCCGCGTACGTCTCGGACGACGGGACCAGCTGCGCCGTGAGGGCCTTCAGCTGCTCGACCACCGCGGCCAGGGTCGTGCCGGCGGCGGCGGCCTTCGCTTCGTCGATCCCGACGTACAGCGCGAAGCCGCGGGCCTCGGTGCCCTCGGGGAGCGCGCGGTTCCGCTGCGGCGCGACCACGGGGCTCGTCGGCACGGTGGCCGGTCCGGTGGCTGCCGGGGAAGCCGGGCGGGGGCGGATCGGCGTCACGGTGCCGAGATCGGTCGGGGCCGGTGCGGTGCGGAGCGCGGTGCGGGGCTGGGCGATGGTGAGCGACATGGTGGTTCTCCGGGCGGTGTGGCCGGTGCGCGGGTGGCGCGACGGCCGGTGTCGAATGCGTCTTCCCGGGTACGGCGGTACGCCGATGTGCCCTGCGGTCCTGCTGCGGACCGGGGCCGACCCGGGGGAACGGGAGACAGACCTCGTGACGTGGTGCGCGTCGCCGACGGTGTCCGTCACCCGGGGATCACGCGCTCGCGACGGGGGTGGTGTCGCGGGGGATCCGGCTGGAACGGGTGCCGATCAGGCACACATTCGACAACGCATGACCGGCATGGTCGGCATCATCACGCCGACGGTCCCCACTGCCCCTGCGGAGGAGCACGCCTCGGAGAGGACGCGGGTGGACACGGTTGCAGTCATGTGACGAGTATCTGCGGTATACCAACGCGGTGTCAACCGTCCGGGCGGACGGTGCGGTGGGCGCGACCGCACGGGCGTCGAGCGCCACGCCCGTTCTTTCCCATTGCGCACGCGATGGGAAGTCGAATCGGGCGTAGCGGGTCGAAAGGAACGACCTGGTACGCCCGAATCGACCCGGTACGCCCGGAACGGGCGGGTGCGGCCGACGCGACGCGCGCCACGACGGACAGGAGGCGCGGTGCCAGCCGGCACCGCGCCTCCTGTCTGTGGGGTGGTCGCTACTCGGCCAGCCCGTACAGCCGGTCGCCGGCGTCGCCGAGGCCCGGGACGATGTACCCGTTCTCGTCGAGCTTCTCGTCGAGGGCACCGAGGACGATCGAGACGTTGCGGTCGCCGACGGCTTGTTCGACCATGGCGAGCCCCTCGGGGGCACCGAGGATGCACACGCACGTGACCTCCTGCGCACCGCGGGCGAACAGGAAGTCGATCGCGGCGGCGAGGGTGCCGCCCGTGGCGAGCATCGGGTCGAGCACGAAGCACTGTCGCCCGGACAGGTCGTCGGGCAGGCGCTCGGCGTAGGTCTGCGGCTCGAGCGTCTCCTCGTTGCGGGCCATGCCGAGGAACCCGACCTCGGCCGTCGGGACCAGCTTGACCATGCCCTCGAGCATGCCGAGACCGGCTCGGAGGATCGGGACGACGAGCGGCCGCGGCTTGGCGATCGCGACGCCCATGGTGTGCGCCACCGGGGTGTCGATCGGCGTCGCCGTGACCCGGACGCCCCGCGTGGCCTCGTACGCGAGGAGCGTGACGAGCTCCTCGGTCAGGGCGCGGAACGTGGGGGAGGGCGTCGTACGGTCGCGGAGCACCGAGAGCTTGTGGGTGATGAGCGGGTGGTCGGCGACGTGGACTCGCATAGGGTCGAGCCTAGCGTGCCGACGACCGTCAGGAGGTCCCGTGGAGGAGCCCGCAGCCCGCCCCTTCGTCCCGGCGATGGAGCGTGCGCTCGACGAGGCCCGACGGTGCCTGGCGACCGACGACGTCCCGGTCGGTGCCGTGGTGCTCGACCGGGACGGCGTCGTGATCGCCACCGGCCGGAACGAGCGCGAGGCGCGACAGGACCCGACGGCCCACGCCGAGGTCCTCGCGCTGCGTGCTGCAGCGGCGGTGACGGGGGACTGGCACCTCGAGGAGCACACGCTCGTGGTGACGCTCGAGCCCTGCCCGATGTGCGCCGGCGCCGTCATGGCCGCACGGGTGCCCCGGGTCGTGTTCGGCGCGTGGGACCCGAAGGCGGGCGCCAGTGGCAGCGTCTACGACATCGCCAGGGACCGCCGGCTGCCGCACCGCTCCGAGGTCATCGGGGGTGTGCTCGAGGCGGCGTGTGCCGAGCTGCTCGACGACTTCTTCAGTCCGCGGCGAGGATGACGATCGCCTCGGTCGGCGGCTGCGGCCCGGTGCGCAGGACGTCCGGTTCGACGTAGATCACCCGGGCGATCGGCACGGCGCTCCGGACACGCTGCTCGACGGTGTCGATGCCGGCGGCGACGTCACCGAGCCGGCGGTCCCCGTCGACGGCGACCTTCACGCCGACCATCAGCTCGTCCGGCCCGAGGTACAGGGTCTTCAGGTGGATGATCGAGTCGACCTCGGGGCCGTCGAGCACCGCCTGCTTGATGCGCTCGACGTCGGCGGCGGTGGCGCCCTCGCCGACGAGCAGGCTCTTCGTCTCGATGCCGAGCACCACCGCGACCGCGATGAGCAGCGCCGCGATGAGCATGGTGCCGATCGCGTCGAAGACGCCGTTCCCGGTGATCGCCGTCAGGCCCACGCCGAACAGCGCGAAGACCAGGCCGAGCAGGGCCGCGGTGTCCTCGAGCATCACGACGGGCAGCTCGGGGGCCTTCGCGCGGCGCACGAACTGCACCCAGCTCTGGGAACCCTTCTGCGGCCGGGCCTCCTTCAGGGCGGTGCGGAGCGAGAAACCCTCGAGACCGATGGCGATGACGAGCACGACGAGGGGGAGCCACCAGTTCTCGAGCGGGTGCGGGTGGGCGAGCTTCTCGATGCCCTCGTAGAGCGAGAAGACACCGCCGACCGAGAACAGGATGATGGAGACGACGAACGCGTACACGTAGCGTTCACGCCCGTAGCCGAAGGGGTGCTCCTGGTCCGCCGCTCGCCGGGCCCTGCGGCCGCCGAGCAGCAGCAGGAGCTGGTTCGCGGAGTCGGCCAGGGAGTGCACGCCCTCGGCCAGCATCGACGCTGATCCGCTGATCGCCGCCGCGATGAACTTCACGATCGCGATGCCGATGTTGGCACCGAGTGCGGCGAAGATCGCCTTCGTGCCTCCGGAAGCGCTCACAGCTGTCCCCTTCTCGTGGTCTGCGACACGATCCTAGGCGGGTCGCGTCGGTAGGGTCGGGAGCATGACGATCGACCTGCCCCGCACCGCCCTGCTCGGCGTCGGCTCCATGTCCGGCGCGGTCCTCGACGGCCTGCTCGCCGCGGGACTCGACCCGGCCACCGTGACCCTCACCACGAAGTCGGAGGCGTCCGCTGCTGCCCACCGGGAGCGCGGACTCGACGCCACCGCGAGCGACACCGACCCCGACGCCAACCGGGCGGCCGTCCGTGGCGCGGCCCTCGTGGTGGTCGGCGTGAAGCCGTACATGATCGCCGACCTGCTCGACGAGGTCGCCGGCGACCTGGACCCCGGTGCCGTCCTGGTCAGCGTCGCGGTCGGCACCACGACCGCGAGCATGGAGGCTCGGGTACCCGCCGGCGTCCGCGTGGTCCGTGCCCTGCCGAACACCCCGATCGGCGTCGGCCACGGCGTCACCGGCATCAGCGCGGGCACCTCGGCCGACGCCGAGGCCGTCGCGCTCGCGTCGTCGGTGTTCACGGCCTCGGGCGAGGTCATCGAGGTGCCCGAGTCGCAGCTCGACGCGCTGTCCGCCGTGTCCGGTTCCGGTCCCGCCTACGTCTTCCTGCTGGTCGAGCAGTGGCAGCGCGCCGCCGAGGCGCTCGGCTTCACGCCGCAGCAGGCGGCGACGATGGTGCAGGGAACCGTCCGCGGTGCGGTCGAGCTGCTCGGGCGGTCCGGCCGGGAGCCCGCTGACCTGCGTCGTGCGGTCACGAGCCCGAAGGGCACGACCGAGCGTGCCGTCGCGGTCCTGCAGGACGCCGATCTGGCGGACACGCTGCTGCGCGCGTCACGTGCCGCGATCACGCGTGCGGAGGAGATCGCCGCGTCGTAGCGCAGCGCCGGTGCGCAGCGCCGGTGGGTGCGGTGCGGACGCTGCCCCCTCCCTCGCAGGCTCGGTCGGCGCGGCCCGCGTGCCGCTGGCGCGGCACCGCTGAGCGGGCCGCGCTACTCGTACGCGGCGAAGCGCTCGAGGTCGGTCTCGGAACCCGAGACGATGATGACGTCGTCCTCACCGATGACGCTGTCCGGCGTCGCCGGCACGAACGGGTTGCCGGGTGGCTTGATGCCGAGCACGGTCAGGCCGAAGCGGGTGCGGATCACCGTGGTGGCGAGGTCCTTGCCGCGGACCGCGCGCGGCGGGAACATCTTGACGACGGCGAAGTCGTCGTCGAACTCGATGAAGTCGAGCATCCGGCCGGAGACCAGGTGCGCCGTGCGTTCGCCGGCCTCGCGCTCCGGGTAGACGACGTGGTTCGCGCCGATTCGGGACAGGATCGTGCCGTGGGAACGACTGATGGCCTTCGCCCAGATCTGCGGGACGCCGAGGTCGACGAGGTTCGCCGTGATGAGGACGCTCGACTCCAGGTCGCTGCCCGTGCCGACGACGGCGATGGCGAAGTCCTGCGCGCCGATCTGCCGGAGCGCGTCGATGTCGGTCGCGTCCGCCTGCACCGCGTGGGTGACCCGGTCGGACCACTTCTGCACCAGTCCGGCGTCGGTGTCGACGACGAGCACCTCGCGGTCCTGGCGTTCGAGCTGGCCGGCGGTGGCGGCCCCGAAGCGACCGAGCCCGATGACGAGGACGGGAGCGTCGTGACTGATGGCACCGTGCTGGTGCGACGGACGGGTGCGGTCAGCCAACGATCGGCCTCTCCTCGGGACGGCGGAACAGTTGCCGGCTCTGGCTGGCGGCCAGGGCAGCGGCGATGGTCACTGTACCGACCCGGCCGAGGAACATGGTGGCGGCGAGCACGTACTTGCCCGATTCCGGCAGGTCCGCGGACACCCCGGATGACAGGCCGCACGTCGCGAACGCCGAGATCACCTCGAACAACACCCGGTCGAGCGAGTCGTCGGTGATCTGCAGGAGCACCACGGTCGCGACCGCGACGATCGTGGCGCCCCAGAGCACGACCGCCACCGCGACGCGGAGGACGTCGCTCGGGATCCGGCGACCGAACACCTCCATGCTCTGACGGCCGCGGGCCTCGGCGACGGCTGCCAGGAAGAGCACGGCGAGGGTCGTGACCTTGATGCCGCCGGCGGTCGAGGCGGAGCCGCCCCCGATGAACATGAGCATGTCGGTGACGAGCAGGCTCGAGCCGTTGAGCTGGTCGAAGTCGACGAGCGAGAACCCGCCGGAGCGGGTCATCGTCGACAGGAAGAGCGCCTGGAACGCGGTGCGCCCGGCTCCTTCTTCGCCGAAGGTCGTCGGGTTCGATGCCTCGAGTGCGGTGTAGACGACCGCGCCGCCGAGGAGCAGGATCGCGCTCGTCGCCAGGGTGAGCTTGACGTGGATCGGCCAGCGCCGCGGAGTGCGCAGCTGCTTCGTCAGGGCACGGATCACCGGGAACCCGATGGACCCCGCCACGACACCGATCATCAGCAGCGTCAGGAACCAGTAGTCGTGGGCGAACGGGTCGAGGCCGTCGGCGTTCGGCGAGAACCCGGTGTTCGTGAAGGCCATCGCCGCGTAGTAGAAGGAGTCGCCGACCGCGTTCCAGAACGGGATGCCGGCGATGAGCACCGACGGCAGGAGCAGCAGGCCGAGGACGATCTCGATCGACAGGGTGCTCACCGCCACCGTCGCGAGCAGGGTGCCGACCTCGCCGAGCCGGACGGCCTGTCCCTCGGGCACGGCACCGTGGTGGGTACGGAGCGGGTTCGAGTCGCCCGCCGCCATGAGTTTCGCGCGCAGGCCGAGCTTCCGGGTGACGAACAGGCCGAGGATCGACGCGAAGGTCAGGACACCGACGGCGCCGATCTGCGTGCCGATGACCACCAGGACCTTGCCGAACACCGACCAGTGCGTCGCCATGTCGACCGTGGACAACCCGGTGACGCAGACCACCGACGCCGCCGTGAAGAGGGCGTCCGCGAAGTGGGTGCTGCTGCGGTCGGCCGTGGCCCACGGCGTCATGAAGAGCACCGTGAACAGGAAGATCAGCGCGATGAACACGACGATCGCCAGTCGGGACGGCGACGAGCGCAGCACGGTCGCGATCCGGCTCGCCCGCCGTCGGCTGACGCTCACGTGGTGCGGGATCGGCTCGGTTCGGTCGAGCATGCGTATGCCTCCGAGGACATGGGCCGGGACGGTTCGTCATGGTACATCCGCGGTGCCCCGGCTAGCCTTGCCCCATGGCCGACATCTTCTCCGTCGTGGCGGACCCGACGCGGCGCGAGTTGCTCGGCACTCTGCTGTCCGCCTACGGATCGGACGTCACGGGCGGGGAGCTCAGCGTCGGCCAGCTCGTCGAACGTCTCGGCGTCAGCCAGCCTACGGTGTCGAAGCACCTGCGCGTCCTGCGCGACATCGGTCTCGTCACCAGTCGCGAAGAAGGGCAGCACCGCTACTACCGACTCGACCCGGAGCCCCTCCTGCAACTCGAGGAATGGGTCGTGCCGTTCACGGGCGCGGTCGACGCCGACGGCACCCCGGCCACCACCGCCTGGACGCCGGACGGCCAACCGGTGTCCATCCGCCGGAACGGCACGGCGGGCAAGGCAACGGTCGAGGTCGGCACCGAGCTCGGCCGCGTGATGGCCGAGGCGTCCTACCGGGCCACCGCCGCGATCTCCGGGGCGCAGCAGGGCTGGGAGCGCGTCGTCGACCGCAGTCGCAAGCGCTTCACGCGTCGGGGCGACGAGGACTGAGCCTGCGCCCACGGCACGGCGAGGACGCAGCACGGGCCGGAGGCCCGCGGCGCGACTGATCCTGGACACCGGGTCGCACGCGCCTCTACAGTTGCCACTGACCACAGAGGTCACACCACTCCCGTGCGCAGCGCGCGTGCGAGCCCCGAAGGCGGACCATGACCGGCAGTTTCGACGACGTGCGCTTCCTCACCGTCGCTGAGGTCGCCGAGATGATGCGTGTCTCGAAGATGACCGTGTACCGGATGGTGCACGCCGGTGAGCTCCCCGCCATCCGCTTCGGCCGCTCCTTCCGCGTCCCCGAGTCGGCCGTTGCCGACGTGCTGCGCGGTGGCGTGGCGGACGTCGGCTGAGCGCGCGTTCGACATCACAGCGGGCAGCCGGTAGACTCGGGCAGGTTGATTTTCCGCGGTCTCTTCGGCCCGGTGTCCGTACATCAGCATCAGTCCGAGCGAGGTCCACATGGGTTCTGTCATCAAGAAGCGTCGTAAGCGCATGGCGAAGAAGAAGCACCGCAAGCTCCTTCGCAAGACGCGTCACCAGCGCCGCAACAAGAAGTAGATCCTCAACAGGTCTGCGCAGGTCGAAGGACCTGCACGAGAAGCCCCGGTTCGCCGGGGCTTTTGCGTTCCCGGACTACGCTGGGACCATGCCCGAAGTGACGTTCCTGACGAAGCCCGGATGCCACCTCTGCGACGACGCCCGGCCCGTGGTCGAACGCGTCGTCGCCGATCACCCGGGGATCACCCTGCAGGAACGCTCGATCCTCGACGACGACGCCCTCCGCCAGGAGTACGCGGAGGACATCCCCGTCGTGCTGATCGACGGGCGCGTCCACAGCAACTGGCACGTCGACGCCGACCGGCTTGCACGTGCGCTCGAGAAGGCCGAGGCCCGCGCATGATCTCCCACGTCGTCTCCTGGTCCCTGCGTGAGGACCTCGACCGAACCGCGTCGATCGCCCGCATCCGCGAACTCCTGACCGGTCTGGTCGGCACCGTCGAGTCGATCCGCTCCCTCGAGGTCGTCGAGAACGTCGCCTATCCGGACAAGAACCACGACGTCGCGGTGGTCGCCACCTTCGAGGACCTCGCCGGGCTCGACGCGTACCAGGTGCACCCGGAGCACCAGGCCGCGGCAGCGGAGATCCGCCAGCTGGTCACGGCGCGGGCCGCCATCGACTGGCAGAGCTGAGCCGGGCCTCCCGTCCGCTTGCTCGTGCGTCGCGACGCGCGCGCTCTGCAACGCTTCGTGAGCAGCAATGGTCGCCTCCCGCATCGGGAGGCGACCATTGCTGCTCACCGTGTGCGCGCGGCGACGCCGCGCACGCTTCGCCCTACGGGGTCAGGCGAGTCGGACCACGGAACAGGTAGGTGACCTCGCGGATCGACGGCTCACCGAGCATCAGCATCAGCACGCGGGCCAGGCCCATGCCGAAGCCACCGTGCGGCGGGACGCCGTAGCGGAAGAAGTCGAGGTACCAGCCGAGCTCTTCCGGGTCGAGGCCCTTCTCGACGGCCTGCGCCTCGAGCACGTCGACGCGGTGCTCACGCTGGGCACCCGTGGAGATCTCGGCACCGTTGAAGATGAGGTCGTAGCTGTTGGTGACCGACGGGTCGCCCGGCTTGCGCATGTGGTAGTACGGCCGGATCGAAGCGTCGTACTCCGTGACGAACACGAACTCGGAGCCGTGGTGCTCCTTCGCCCAGGCGGCGACGCGGCGCTCGCCCTCGGGGTCCAGGTCGCCGTCGGCGCGGACGACGTCGTAGCCGCTGTCGGCGACGATCTTGCGCGCGTCGGCCAGGGTCACGCGGGGGAACGGCGTCGCGGGGACCTGCAGCTCGAAGCCGAAGACCTCTTCGATGTCCTTGCCGTACTTCTCCTTGACGGCGGTGATGCCGGCGACCAGGACCTCTTCGTGCATCGCCATGACGTCCTCGTGGGACTCGATCCACGAGAACTCGGCGTCGACGCTGGTGAACTCGGTGGCGTGGCGGCTCGTGAAGGAGGGGTCGGCGCGGAAGGCGTCGGCGATCTCGAACACGGCACCGAAGCCGGCCGGCTGCGCCATCTGCTTGAAGTTCTGCGGGGACTGCGCCAGGTAGGCGGTCGTCTCGAAGTACTCGAGCTGGAACAGCTCGGCGCGCGACTCGGACGCCGAGGCCATCAGCTTCGGGGTGTGGATCTCGATGTAGTCGCGGTCGACCCAGTACGTGCGGAAGGCGTGCTCCAGCGTCGTCTGGATGCGGAAGATCAGGTTCTGCTTGCGGTTGCGCAGGTCGAGGAAGCGCCAGTCGAGACGCTTGTCGAGCGACGAGTCGTCGGCGATCGGGGTCTCCGGGATCGCGGCGCTCACCACCTGCAGCGCACCGATCTTGACCTCGAGCCCGCCGAGCTTCACGCGCTCGTCGTGCTTCAGCGTGCCGGTGACGTGCACGAAGGTGCCGTGCGCCAGGCCGGAGATCTCGTTGGTGGTCGCGAGGGCGGACTGTGCGGCGTCGTCGCCGTCCTCGGCCTCGCGCGTCGCCGGGTTCACGAGCTGGACGGCGCCGGTCTCGTCGCGCAGCACGACGAACTGCACCTTCTTCTGGTCTCGGACGGTCTCGACCCATCCGGCCACGGAGACGGGACCGTCGGGGAGGGCTGCCAGGTCGGCGATGCGGGTGCGTTCGATCACGGTGGTCGAGTCTAACCGCCTGCGTCCGGAGGCGTGGGCGGCAGGGCTCTTCCCTCCACAGGGCCGCCTGCGTCCGGCGTTCTCCACCGATGGCCGGGAGGCCCGTGGCGGCGTGCGTGGACGCCGTAGCGTTCTCGACGTGGCCGGGTCGCGGGACGAGAGGGGGACCTGTCTCTTATACACATCTGACGCTGCCGACGAAT
>NZ_QKLE01000038.1:0-24184 GCF_003224275.1 Curtobacterium sp. MCSS17_011
CGACCAGGCACGAGGTCAATCAATAAATTGGCATTGACAATGTGCACGCTGTTGAGTTCTCAAGGACCAGACGCACTCCCCGCTCGACCCACGAAAGGTTCCGCCAGAGAGGCATTCGTCTTGTTCCACCGTCAGACACGTCGAATCACTTCGACTTCTTCGGGGGATGTTGCCTGAGCGGGACCCCGTCCGGACTGCGCATCCAGGGCTTGCACCCTGTGACCGTCTCGGCCGTTCCGTTCTCCGCCTCAGCGGCAACGAGTGATTACTTTACACACGCCCCAGGGGCGCTGCCAACCGTCGTCCCTCCCGGGCGTGTCGCAGTCGGGTGAACGGCGCGTGTCCCCCGGGTTTCCGGGGTTCGACGGGGGTGGGCGCGACCCCGGGGACGACAGAAGGCACGGTGCGAAACCGCACCGTGCCTCCCGAACGAACGAACAGACGACCAACAGACGAACCGGACTGGACCAGCCCCGCCGACCGGACCGACCTACTCGGCCGCAGCCAACTGCCCGCACGCCCCGTCGATCTCCTTGCCGCGGGTGTCGCGCAGGGTCGTCGGGATGCCGGCGGCGTTGAGTCGGCGGACGAACTCGTCCTGCACGTGCACCTCGGACGAGGTCCACACGGAGCCCGGCGTCGGGTTGAGCGGGATCGGGTTGACGTGCACCCACCCCTTACCGCGCTTGTTGAGCTTCTCGGCGAGCAGGTCGGCTCGCCAGGCGTGGTCGTTCATGTCCTTGATGAGCGCGTACTCGATCGAGACACGGCGGCCCGTCTTGACGTAGTAGTTGTGGGCGGCGTCGATCGCCTCGTCGGCCTTCCAGCGCGAGTTCACCGGGATGAGCTCGTCGCGGAGCTCGTCGTCGGGGGCGTGCAGGGACAGCGCGAACGTGAGCGGGATCCCTTCGTCCGCGAGCTTGATCATCGCCGGCACCAGGCCGACGGTCGAGACCGTGATGCCGCGGGCACTCATGCCGAGACCGTTCGGCTGCGGTGCGACCATCAACCGCACGGCGTCCATCACCCGCTTGTAGTTCGCGAGCGGCTCCCCCATGCCCATGAACACGATGTTCGTCACCCGCTCGGCATCGACGCGGTCCTTGCCGCCCTTGCGGGGATCGCCCCCGAGCTCACCGGCGGCGATCGCGGCGTTGGCCCGGACGATCTGCTCGATGATCTCGGCGGTGGACATGTTGCGGGTCAGCCCCGCCTGGCCGGTGGCGCAGAACGGGCAGTTCATGCCGCACCCGGCCTGGGACGAGACGCACAGGGTGATGCGGCCCGGGTAGCGCATGAGGACCGACTCGACCAGGGCGCCGTCGTGCAGCTTCCAGAGGAACTTGATCGTGTCGCCGTTGTCCGTCGCCAGCCGCCGGGTCTCGGTGAGGAGCGGCGGCAGCATCCCGGCGACGAGCTGTTCCCGCTGGGCGGCGGGCAGGTCGGTCATCTTGGCCGGGTCGGACGTGTAGTGCTGGAAGTAGTGGGTCGCGAGCTGCTTGGCGCGGAACCCGGGCAGGCCGAGTTCCTTCACGCGGGCCTCGCGTTCCTCGGCCGTCAGGTCGGCCAGGTGCACGGGCGGCTTGCCACGCTTCGGGGATGCGAACTGCAGGAGCGGGCGACCGTCGGTGTCGGTGGCCTGCTTCCAGCCCTCGGTGCGCGGGCGCACCTGCGGACGAGCAGACTGCTGCTGTTCGAACGGGGTGCGGGTGTCGGAAGCCATCACTCCAGGATACGGGAGGCCCGTGATCGGTGGGGACGCCCCGTCCGGGTGGTCCTGCTGGTCACCACCACGGCCGCACCACGGCTGGTCGGGTCAGCTGCCGGCGGGCAGGACGCGCGCGAAGTGGTGCGCCGCCGAGTACATCGGGACGATGTCGACGACCTCGCCCGGGTGCGGTGCCTGCAGCACGAGTCCCTGACCGAGGTACAGGCCGACGTGGTCCTCGTCGTCGTACACGACGAGGTCGCCCGGCAGTGCCTCGGACTCGGGGATCGTGGTGGCGGCGGCGTCCTGGGTCGGCACGTAGTGCACGAGCTGGATCCCGACCGCCTGGTACGCGACCATCGTGAGCCCGGAGCAGTCGATGCCCTCGTGGCTCGCGCCGCCCTCGACGTACGGGTCCCCCATGTACTGCAGGGCGGTCTGCACGATCGTGGCCCGGTCACCGCCGGCCGAGAGCGCGGCGGACAACGCGGACTGTGCCTGCGCGGTCGTCACGCCGAAGCGGAGGTCGAGTGTCGGGTAGGACACGATCGTCGTCGTGGTGGTCATGCCGTCGGTGGAGACCACGGGGACCTGCACGTCGTGCGCCACCGTGAAGGTCTGGGCGGCCTGCGCCGTGGTCGTGCCGGAGCGGGTGTCCGCGGGCAGGGTGTCGGCGTTCGCGGGCAGGGCGAGCGTCAGGCTCGAGGTCACCGCGATCGCGGGGGCGAGCAGGATCGCCGCGCGCTTCGCGTTCGCGGAACGGCGGATGTGCCGCGGGTCGACGGCGCGCTCCGCACGCAGGGTGGCGGTCCGGCTCAGCACCGCGCTGCCCGCCGACGACGCGACGGGAGCGGGACGCGGCTGCATCCGCACGGTCCGGGCCGGCTTCGGGTGCTCGACGAAGGTGGAGCGGGCGGCCGCGGGGCCGAGGGCCGAGCGGCGACCACGGGGACGGGACTGCTGCGTGTCCGGCGTCAGCGGCGCGGGGTCGACCGCGGGGTGCGTGTGCGTTCGCGCGGGCTGACGGTCGTCGGCTGCTGCAGGCAGGGTGTGGCGTCCCATGGGTCCTTCCGGGTCGGGACCACTCGGCGGTCCGGAAAGTAACGTATTGGTCACGACGGTGCTCGCGGCTGGGCAGCTCCGGAGTGTTCCTGCGGCTGGTCACAGGAACGAGCGCCGCTCGCAGGCCACTCCGACGGCGCGCTCGGGTGTTCCGGAGCCGGCCCGCGGCGGTGGACCCGGGCTCAGACCGGCGTGACCCGCATGTCGGCGGTGATCCGGGCCTCCCGGTCGGCCGCCAGGCGGTCGAGGCGAGCCGACAGCGCGACGACCGATGCGTCCACCGGGCTGTCCCCCGGGATCGGGACGCCGGCGCGGACCGCGAGTGGCAGGACGCCCGCCCAGACGGTGTGGTCCTCGCCGTCCGCCGCGTCCTCGCCGACCCCGTGGGCGCGCACCTTGACGCTCGCGCGGTCGAGGGGCAGCTGGAGGACCTGGGTGGCGCGGACCTCCTTCGCGGTCATCTCGCGCACCTCGGCTCGGCGGCCCGGCATGAGGTGGTCGGCCACCTGCCAGAGCGCCTCGGCGCGGAGGTCGGTCGGCACCACGGTCGCGCGCCCCGCGATCATCGCGCTGCGGTAGTTCGCCGAGCTGTCGTGGGTCGAGCGGGCGAAGACGAGGCCGTCCAGGTGGGTGACGGTGGCGGCGACCGGCACGCCCTCGGCCCCGGCGTCGAGGAACAGACCGCCGCCGGTCGAGCCGTGCAGCAGCAGGACGGGGCCGTCGCCAAGGTCCCCGACGGCGCAGAGGAACGGCAGGACCACGGGGTGGCCATCGCGGACGATGCCGACGTGGGCGATGTGGGCCTCGGCGAGGATCGCGTGCAAGACGGCGGGGTCGTCGGACTGGCGGTCACGCAGTCGGCGGACACGGAGCGAGGGTCCGTCGGCGGTCGGGTCCGCGGGGTTCAGCTGAGCGTTCGGGGTGTGCATGGGCTCACGCTAGGGTCACCAGTGGTCCGGCCTGTGGACCAGATCGGGGCGATCCGGGTGGACCAGTCAAGCAAGGTGTCCGGCGTGGTGGCGCGCGTGCGCGGGATGGTGCACGACGGCACCCTGCGCGAAGGCGATCCGCTGCCGTCGACGCGTGCGCTGGCGGCGGAGCTCGGGGTGGCCCGGGGCACCGTTGTCGCGGCGTACGAGCAGCTCGACGGCGAGGGGTACCTGCGGACGCGGCACGGTGCCCTCGCACGGGTCGCGGCGGACCTGCACGGTCGGACGACGAGTGCGGCGTCGGCCGTCGGCACGGACACCGCCGACTCCGGCGCGGTCGGCGTCGCGGTCGCTTCGCCGACCGCTCCGCTCGTCGATTGCCGACCTGGCATCCCGGCCGTCACCGCCATCCCGCAGCGGGACTGGCGGGCAGCCTGGCGCACCGCGGCGTCGGCACCGCTCCGGAACGCGATCGCGGATCCGCTCGGCTCCCCCGACCTGCGGGCACAGGTCGTCGCCCAGCTCGGCCTGACCCGCGGGTTCACGGCGACGGTGGGCCGGGTGCTCGTGACCGCGGGGACCTCGGAGGCGCTGTCGCTCGTCACCGAGGCAATGCGGGGGCTGCTGGGTCGGGCACCCGTCGTCGCCGTCGAGGACCCCGGTTACCGCACCGGACACCGTGCGATCACGAGCGCGGGCGGGTCTCTGGTGGGCGTTCCGGTCCGGGAGGACGGGCTCGACCTCGATGCGCTCGAGGCCGCCGGAGCGGTCGACGCCGTCCTGGTCAGCCCGACACACCAGTACCCACTCGGGTCGGTGATGCCCGTCGCTCGGCGCCGGCGGCTCCTCACCTGGGCCGCCGCCACCGGCACCGTGGTGGTCGAGGACGACTACGACTCCGAGTTCCGGCACCGTGGCGCGCCCGTACCCGCACTGGCCGCACTCGACGCCGAGGGCGTGGTGCTGCACGTCGGCGGGTTCTCGAAGACGCTCGACCCCCGGCTGCGCTGCGCGTACGTCGTGCTGCCGACGGTCGCAGCGACGGGTTCCCCGGTGACGGAGGCGGTGCTGGCCGCCCGTCGGGCACGTGGCGCGGTCGTCGCCGAACCGGTGCAGGCCGCGCTCGTGCACCTGCTGCGGACGGGTGCGCTGCGGCGGCACCTGGGCCGGGTGCGTCGCGACTACACGCACCGCCGGGCCCGGATCGCGGCTCGGCTCGGCGACGTCGCCGGCCTGGAGGCCCGTGCCCTGAACGGCGGACTGCACGCGGTGGTCACGTGGTCGGGTCCGACCACCGGGGCGCAGATCGCGCGTCGGCTGGCGGACGCCGGGGTGCTCGTCGCGACGCTCGAGGAGTACGGGCTCGCGCCGGGCAGCACGACGCCGGGCATCGTGTTCGGCTACGGCGCCGTGACGCTGCCGGAGCTCGACCGCGCGCTCGACGCACTGGTGACGGCGGTCACGGGAACCTGATCAGGGTCGTCAGCCACCGTACTGGGCGGTGCTCACGACGTTCGACCCGGCCCGCTGGCACGCGGTGTTCAGGGTGCGCCCGACGAGTTCCCACTCGGGGGTCATCTCGAGCGCCGGCCCGGACTCCGGTGCGGGGTGCGCGTCGAGGTACTCGTGCGCGTAGTCGATCGCGTCGTCGAGCTCCTCGTCGCTGCTCGACAGGTGCTCGTAGCCGAAGCGTTCGGCGGCGATCAGTGCCTGGTACTGCGCCTCGGAGAGCTCGCCCTGGCTGCGTCCGACCGTCGCGTTCAGGGAGATCGTCGTCAGCGCACTGATCTGGCCGCAGATCGCCGCAGCACTCCGGTCTTCCTCCATCGGGTCCGTCGCACCGCGCACGGGCTGGGCGTCCGAGGTCTCCGAGGTCGGCTTCGGGCTCGATGTCGACCGCGCCGCTGCGTCGGCGTCGGCGCCGGCCGAGCAACCGGCGAGCGAGCCGGACACGAGGACCGCGCTCACGACGACCAGGGGCAGTGCGGACCGGAAGGAGACCATGGACGACATCGTGGCAGCGCCGTCGTGCCGTTCGCGTCGTCGTGTCCCGATCGAGACCTCGTCGAGACCGGATCGTGAGCTTGCGTCAGCGGGAGTCGGCGGTGCCGTTCCCCCGGGCGTTCACGAGGTCGGCGAGCGAGGGTTCCCCGGCGTCGCCGGGCAGCGCGTGTCCGCGGCGGGCTGCTTTGCGGACCTGTCGGTAGGTGGTGACGTGCAGGGGGTCCACACCGTCGGCGGACTCGTAGTTCGACGGGGCGGTGGTGGTGGGTGATTCGGTCATCGCGACGGACGGTACGCGTGCCGGGAGCCGCCGAACCACGTGCTGCGTTCCGCGGCCAAACAGGGTCCGAACGGGTGGAGCAGCCCCGGTGCGATGTCGGATTGTTCGCATCAACATGCACACCGTCCTGCGCGCCTACGCGCTGCTGCAGGAGGACGGACTGATCGAGTTGCGGCGCGGCCGCGGCGCGACGGTCCTGCGATCGGGCAACGCCTCGTTCGACCGGTTGCGCACGCTCGTCGACGAGCTGCGCGACCAGGCGGACACCCTGGGTGTCTCGCTCGACGACCTGTTCACGATGATCAAGGGGGCACGATGACGACTCGACCGATGACCACGGGCACACGGCTGGCCGTGACGGCACCAGGGCTCCTGGTCGCGGTGGGATTGGTGCTCACCGCGGTCCTCGCGGCGTCCACCATGCCCGCGCGGATCGCGATCCACTTCCGGACGGACGGCACCGCGGACGGTTGGGGGTCACCGTGGACGGCTTTCTGGGTCACCCTGGCAGTGGCACTGGTGGCCGTCGTACTCGCGTTCTCCGCGCTGCGCTGGCGCGACAGGCGGACGGCAGCCACGGTGCTGCTCGTCGCGAACCTGCTGGCCGGGACCCTCGGCTCGGCCTGGGTCGTGCTCGCGTGGACGAACACGGCCGGCGACGGCACCCTGTCCCCCTGGTGGACGGTCCCGTTCCTGCTCGTCGCCGTGGTGGTCGCCGCCGTCCCCGTGCTCGCACTGTTCCGGGTCGCTGCACCCGTGCCGGCCCACGAGGTCGCTCCCCTGGCGGTCGGGCCCGACACCCGCGTCGCCTGGCGCGCACGCGTCGGCAGCCGGTGGTTCGCGGTGATCGGGGCGTTCGTCGTGGTGCTCGGCGTCGGCACCGCCGTCTGGACGGCATCGGCCGGGGTGACGACGGCGGTCGTCTCCGGACTGGCGATGGTGATCGCGGGGCTCGCCGTGCTGGTGCTGGCGCGGGTGGAACTCACCGTCGACCGACGGGGCCTGCGGCTCACGTCCACCTGGACGAGGATCCCACTCATGCGCGTCCCGCTGGAGCGCATCGAGTCGTGCGGGTGGGAGCAGGTGTCCCCGGGCCAGTGGGGCGGCTGGGGCTACCGGATCTCGGGCCGCGGCGTCGCCTACGTCGTGCGGTCCGGGCCGGGGCTGGTCGCGCGGCTCCGCGGCGGGCAGGCGCGGATGGTGACCGTGCCCGACGCTGCGGGCGGTGCCGCAGCCCTGGGCGCGCTGCTCGCCGGGCGCGAGACGGTCTGACGGGCTCGCACCGGGCCTCCAGGGCGGTGTGGCGGGTTCGGCGGCGGGCGGGACCTGTGCGCGGAAGCGACAGACCTCGCACCGCTGCGGCGACCGTCCCGTCAGGGCGACACTGTGCCGCGAACGTTCGGTGGAAGACTGTCGCTTTCGCAGGACCGGCTGCGGGCGTGAGACGGGTCAGAGGCTCGTCATGCCGCCGTCGACGCGGAACTCCGCCCCGGTGGCGTAGGACGACTCCGGGCTGGCGAGGTAGACCATGATGCCGGTGACGTCGTCGGGGGTGCCCGGGCGACCGAGCGGGGTGCGGGCGACGATCGCGGCTCGGGCCTCGGGGTCGCCGGAGATCGCCGACACGAGGCCGGTCTCGGTGTAGCCCGGCACGACCGTGTTCACCCGGATCCCGTCCCGCGCGTAGGCCATCGCGGTCGCCCGGACGAGTGCGTGGATGCCGCCCTTGGTCGAGGAGTACGCCGCGAAGTCCGCCCCCTCGCCGTTCAGGCCGGTGGGCGACCCGGTGGCGATGACCGACCCGCCGGTGCCGCTCGCGAGCATCGCCCGGACGGCGTGCTTGATCGTCAGGAACGTGCCGGTGAGGTTGACCGCGACCGTGCGGTCCCAGGTCTCCAGCGACAGGTCGGCGACCTTCGCGTCGTGACCGAACAGCTGCACCCCGGCGTTCGCGACCACCACGTCGGGGCTCGCACCACGGTCGGCCAGTTCGGCGAAGCCCGCGGCGACGCTCGCCTCGTCGGCGATGTCCATCGTGAGGCCGATCGCGGTCGGGCCGGCTGCGGCGGCGGCTCCCGCGGCCGCGTCGGCGTCCCGGTCGGCGTAGACGACGGTTGCCCCCTCGGCCACGAAGCGGTCGGCGATCGCGCGGCCGATGCCGGACCCCGCTCCCGTGACGAGTGCGGTCCGGCCGTCGAGTCGTGCGGTCATGTGGGACTCCGTCCTCGGAGCAGCGCTGCTCCGTCACCCCCATCATTGCCCAACCGGTTGACCGGTGCTAGGCATGCACCATGACTGCGACGTCGAACGACGAGATCGTGTCCGTCGGGCCCTGGCGTCTGGCCCTGCGCGGAGCCGGACTCGCCGACGTCACGTTCCGGGGCGTGCTCGTCCTGCGTGCCGTCAGGTTCGTCGTCCGCGACCACGACTGGCGCACGGCCGACGACACGGTGTCGACACGGACGGTGGACGGCGACGAGGGCCGCATCCGCATCGAGACCAGTGCACGGTACGACGGCGTCGAGGTCGTGCGCACCGTCCTCGAGGTCACGCTCGACGACGACACCCTGCGGGTCTCCGCGGTCGGGACGGTCACGCGGGCCTTCCGCCGCAACCGCATCGGGCTCGTCGTCCTGCACCCGCCGACCCTGGCCGGGCAGCCGCTCACGCTGCGGCATCCGTCCGGTGACAGCACCGCGACGGCGTTCCCGTTCTGGATCGCGCCGCACCAGCCGGCCGTCGACGTTGCCGGGCTCGACTGGGCGGCGGGCCCGGTCGCGTTGGCGCTCGACCTGACCGGCGACGTGTTCGAGACCGAGGACCAGCGCAATTGGACCGACGCCTCGTTCAAGACGTACTCGACGCCGCTCGCCGAGCCGTTCCCGGTCGCCCTCTCGCCGGGGACGACGGTCCGTCAGGGGCTCACCCTGCGGACAACGGCGGTCGGTTCGGCGGGCGGTCCGGGCACCCGGTCGGGAGGCGCGGCCTCCCCCGCCCCGGACCTCGCGGCGCTCGACGGGCCGGGTCCCGGTGCCGTGGTCACGCCGCCGCCGACGCTCCAGCTGCTCGCGGGTTCGGCGCCGGTCGCTGCGCGCCCGGACGACGCCGACCTGCTCCGCGGGTTCCCGATCCTGGTCGAGCCGGTCCTCGGGGCCCCGAACCTCGAGGCGGTGCTCGCCTCGGCCCGACGGGACGCGGGTGGCGCTCCCCTGGACGTCCGGTTCGTCACCGACGACCCGGTACTGCTGCGCGCGGCGATCGACGCGGTGCTCGAGGGCGGTCCGGTGGCACGCGTCGGGGCGTTCGACCCGGTGTCGCACGTGACGACCCCGGCGCTGCAGCGGGCACTGCGCGAAGCGGTGACAGCGGTCGGCGCGCTGGAGGTCGTCGCCGGTAGCCGGGCGCACTTCACCGAGCTGAACCGCTCGATCGCGGTGTTCTCGGGCTGGGACGGCCCCCTGACCTGCAGCGTGACACCGCAGATGCACGACCGGTCGCCCGAACAGGTGACCGAGTCGATCCGGATGCAGCGCTGGGTGGTGAGCAGTGCCTCCAGGCTGGCCGCCGGCAGGGCGCTGCACGTCGGACCGGTGACGCTGCGGCCACGGTTCAACGCGGTGGCGACGGCGCCGACCCGGTCCGTGACGGACGCGACCGTCGAGCACGGGTACGGGCCGGAGACCGTGCCGGACGCGACCGACCCGGCGCAGCACACGCCGGCCGCCGAGCGGTGGTTCGCCGACGCGGTGCGGGCGCTGACGGTGCCCGGTGTGGCCTCGATCACGCTGGCCGAGGCGTGGGGGCCGCGCGGGTTCGTGGCCGCCGACGGCACGGGGAACGCCCCGCCGGAAGGGGGTCGGCGGGGCGTTCCGGTCCGGGCGCGCTGACTGGTCGGCGCGGTGGTCGGTGGCGGTGCGGCTCAGCGCCGGACGGCGTCGATCTTGAGCATCTTCGCGATGACCGAGTCGAGCTCGCTGTCGTCGAAGACCTGCTTCCAGTCCTCCTTGATGAGCTTCTCGCGGCCGTAGCCCATCGCGATGTGGCAGGCGTCGGAGAACGGGTTCGAGCCGCGCAGGCCGTTCGTCAGCGCGATCCAGGTGTGGCCGTAGAGCATGGCGCGGGCGGCCTCGCGGGGCACGCCGACACCGGTGACGGTCTCCTCGAGGGCGTCGTTGAGGAAGTCGCCGATCATGCAGGCGATCGTCTCGACCAGGGTCGGCTCGAGCACGGCCAGCTGCTTCACCGTGACCCAGTGCACCTGGATGACCGGGGCGTACATCGTGGTGATGACGGCCTCGGCGACGGCCTTGGCGCGGTCGCCCTCGTCGCCGAGCGACTCCGAGGCGTCGAAGGCCGCGATGACCTCCTGCGGGGCGGCGATGCCACCGAAGGTGTCGTCCCACTCGGCCTTGGTGGTGCGCTCGAGGAACACCGACGGGTGGCACGGGTGCGCCACGGCGTAGTGGATGTCCTCGCGCTTCGCCAGCAGACCGGCGTAGGCGGCCGCCGGGTCGAGCGTCAGGATCGACGCACCGGGCTTCATCACGGGGACGAGCTGCTCGGAGATGCTGCCGAGCAGGACGTCGGGGACGGCGAGGATGACGACGTCGGCGGCCTTCGCGGCGTCGAGGCTGTCGGTGAGCTCGCGACCGAGGGCCTGGATGCGCTCCTGGCCGGCGGGCGAGGCCTCGCTGTAGAGGGTGGTGTACTCGCTCTTCGCGAAGTTGTTCGAGACGCGGGTGCCCATCTTGCCGCCGGCACCGATCACGGCGACGGTGACGTCGGCCGTGCCGGATCCGGCAGCGACGGTGTGGGGGGTGGTGACGGTGTCGGTCATGATTCCTTGCTCCTGATGTACTCGATGGTGTGTTCGGTCCACGCCGCTTCGATGCGGGTGGTGGTCTGTGCGGGGGTCTCGCCCGGCAGCGGTTCGGCGCCCGCGTGCTCGTCCTGCCACGGCAGCCAGAACTCGATGACGCGGTTGATGCCCCGGGTGTCGGGCTCGAGCGCGGCGCGGACGGCGTCGTGGTCGATGACCCCGGTGCCGATCGGGACGCCGGTGTACTGGAACCCGACCCAGCCCGGTGAACGGGTGAAGGCGGAGTCCTTGACGTGCCAGTTGACGACGTGCGGGGCGGTCATCGCCACGACGTGGGTCGGGTGTTCGAGCCGTGCGACGGTGTTCGCGGGGTCGAGGCAGATGCCGAGGCTGTCGGAGCCGATCGCCCGGACGACGGCGACGAGGTCAGCGGTGGCGACGACCTCGTAGGTCTCCAGCGCGAGGGTCACGCCCGCGCGCTCGTAGGCGGGGAGCGCCTGCCGCAGACGTCGTTCGGTCTCGGCCGCGTCGGGCTGGTCGTCGCCGCTCGTCCACATGCTGCGCACGAGCGTCGCGCCGAGCTGCTGCGCGACGTGCAGGTACCGGGCGAGGTGCTCCGGCCGGGTGCCGCGGGTTCCGACCTCGAGCGTGAGACCGAGGTCGGCGGCCAGGGACCGGATCGAGGCCAGGCGCTCGTCGGTCGCGGTGTCGAGCGGCAGGTGGTCGCAGATCTGGAAGAGGTCGACGCCGTCGTGCGACGCTGCGTCGCGCAGGGCGTCGTCGAGGGACATCGGCGACGGGACGCGGTCGGACATGCGCCAGAAGTAGGCGTAGGTGGAGAGGCCGAGCAAGGAGGTCACGGGGTCACCGCCAGGGCGTGGGCCTCGTCGAGGATCGTGCGGATCGCCTCCGGATCGTGGGCGAAGCGGCCGAGGAACAGGCCGCCGATGCGTCCGGCACCGCGGGTCAGCAGGCCCGGACCGGCACTGCCGCCGTAGATCGCGACGGACCCGGTGAACTCCGGCCGGGTCGCCAGGTGCTGCTCGATGCCGGCGAGGACCGCGACGATGTGCTCGTCGGGCGCGGGCTGCGGGGCACCGATCGCCCACACCGGTTCGTACGCGGCGATGAGCGGTCCGGCGAGGCCGTCGGCGGTCGCCGTGGCGGTGAAGCGGTCGAGCTGCGCGGTGACCTCGGCGATCGCGGCCGCGGGGTCGCCGTCGGCGGCGCGCTCGGTCTCGCCGATGCAGATCAGGGGCCGCAGGTGGTTGCGGTACGCCGCGTGCACCTTGCCGGCGATCTCGTCGTCCGTCTCGTGGAACAGTTCGCGTCGCTCGGCGTGTGCGATCTCGACGAGGTCGACCCCGATCTCACGGAGTTCGACGCCGGAGACCTCGCCGGTGAACGCGCCGCTGTCCGCCCAGGCAAGGTCCTGCGCGCCGAGCGTCACGGGGGCGTCCCCGATCACCGCACGCACCGGGACGAGCGACGGGAACGTCGGCACCACGAAGAGCTCGACCGCGCCGGACCGCACCGCCGGGTGGCTCCGGGCGATGTCGGCCACGGAGGCCGCCCACGCGAGCGTCCGGGCGTGCGAGAAGTACATCTTGAGCGACACCCCGATCGTCACCGGGGCGGCCGCCGTGGTCGCGGGCATCAGGCGTCGGTCCCGACCGGGGCGGAGCCGTCGTAGGCACAGATGGCCTGGACCTTCGACGCGCTCGCGCTGCTCTGGTCGAAGGTGTAGCCGAGCCACTCCTTCGCCATCCGGCGCGCGACCTCGACCCCGACGACGCGCTGCCCCATGCAGAGGACCTGGGCGTCGTTCGACAGGATCGAGCGCTCGACCGAGAACGAGTCGTGCGCGGTCACGGCCCGGATGCCGGGGACCTTGTTCGCCGCGATCGCGACACCGAGGCCGGTGCCGCAGATCAGGATCGCGCGGTCGGCCTCGCCGTTCGCCACCAGACGGGCGGCGTCGACGGCGACGTGTGGGTAGGCGGTGTGACCGTCGGCGTCCACGCCCACGTCGACGACGGAGGCCACGCGGGGGTCTTTCGCCAGGTCGGCCTTGATGACCTCCTTGTAGTCGAAGCCGGCGTCGTCCGAACCGACGACGATGCGGAACTGCTGCTCACTCATGCGGGTGTGCCTTTCGTGGGGGGTCAGGCGGGGACGGCGATGGTCGCCAGCACCGCGGCGGTGATGAGCGCGAAGGAGATCGCTCCGGCGTCCGGGGTGCCGACGGCGTCCTCGCCGTGGGTGCGGGCACGACCCATCCGCGGTAACAGGTCGGCCGTGGCGTCCGCCGCGGTCTGTGCTGCAGCCGAGGCGGCTGACCAGGCGTCGACGAGCTCGTCGCCGGCGTCGACCCGGGCGGAGAAGACCTGGTCGAACGGCACGAGCGCGTCCACCATCGTCTTGTCGCCGGGGACCGCGCCGAAGGCCAGGACGGCTTCGGCGGCAGCGTGCACCGCGCGCTGGACGGTGGCGGGCGTCGGACGGGAGTCGTCTCCGAGGACGCGACCCAGGGCCTCCAGGGCGGCGCCCCAGATCGCACCGGACGTCCCACCGGCCTTGTCGGACCAGGCGTCTCCGGCGATCGCCAGGACCGAACCGGCGCCCGCGCCACGGGCGGCGGCGTCCTGTGCCGCACGGTCGGCGGCAGTGGAGCCACGCTGCATGCCGATGCCGTGGTCGCCGTCGCCGGCGACGGCGTCGATGCGGCCGAGCTCGTCGGCGTGGTCGTCGATGGCGGCGCGGATCGCGGCGATCGCGCTCGCGACGCGGGCGGCCGAGGCCTGGGACTCCTCGGTGCCGGGCGTCACGGGCACGACCACGCCGGCTTCGAGCACCTCGACCGGCACCGGCTGCTGCGGGACGGCGCCGCCCTTGCGGTACGCGGGGGCGTCGGCGGGGGCGGCCCAGAGCTGCTCGAGCTCGTCGTCGAGCCAGAACAGGGTGAGCGAGACGCCCGCCATGTCGAAGCTCGTGACGAGTTCGCCGACCTCGGGCTCCACGACGACGATGCCGGCGTCGGTGAGCTTCCGCTGGACGGCGCCGAAGACGACGAAGAGCTCCTCGTACTTGACCGAGCCGAGGCCGTTGAGGATCGGGACGACGCGGGGGCCGGGGCGTGTTGTTGTGGCGTCTGGTGCGGTGCCGTGTGTTGTGGTGCCGGTGCCGTCGGGTCGCTCGGTGAGCAGCTTGTCCACGAGCAGGTCGGCCAGGCCGTCCGCCGTGGGGACGTCGGCCTCGGCGATGCCGCGTTCGCCGTGGATGCCCATGCCGATGGCCATGCGCCCCTCGGGGACGGTGAAGAGCGGCTCGTCGGCGCCGGGCAGGGAGCAGCCCGAGAACGCGACGCCGAAGCTGCGTGTGCGGTCGTTGGCCCGGGCCGCGATCGCGGTGACCGCGTCGAGGTCGTCGCCGCGTTCCGCGGCCGCGCCGGCCACCTTGAACACGCAGAGGTCCCCCGCGATGCCGCGGCGCTGGTGCACCTGGTCGACGGGCGCGGACGCGACGTCGTCGGTCACGCGGACCGTGCGCACGTCGATGCCCTGCGCCTCGAGTGCCCGTGCCGCGGCGTCGAAGTTGAGCACGTCACCGGCGTAGTTGCCGTAGCTCAGCAGCACGCCGCCCCCGTGCTCGGACGCCTTCGCGACCGCGGTGACCTGCTGGGCGCTCGGGCTGGCGAACAGGTTGCCCATCGCGGCACCGGCCGCCAGGCCGTGCCCGACGAGGCCGCCGAAGGCCGGGTAGTGGCCGGAGCCACCGCCCACGACGAGCGCGACGGTGCCCTCGGGGCTGGTGGTCGAGCGGGCGACCCCGCCGTGCACCCTGCGGACCCGGGCGCGGTTGGCGGCCACGAAGCCGTCCACCATCTCGTCGGCGAAGTCCGCCGGGTCGTTGAACAGGCGGGTCATGCGCCGGCCTCCTTCGCGATGGCGGTCGGTCCGTCCGTGGCGGCGACCGCGGTGTCGGCTCCGGACGCCGCGGCAGCTGCTTCGTTGCGCTTCGTGTTCCGGCCGAGCACGAACATCAGCACGCTCGACAGCACCATGAAGAAGCCGACGATGAACATCGGGACCTGGTACCCGCCGGTCCACTCGCTGACGGCACCCGTGATGTACGGGGCGGCGAACCCACCGAGGTTGCCGACGGTGTTGATGAGCGCGACCCCAGCGGCTGCGGCGGCACCGGTCAGGAACTGCGTCGGGACCGTCCAGAAGTTCGGCAGGGCCGCGAAGATCGCACACGCGGTGATCGCGATGACCGCGACGGTGGCGGCCGGGCTGTTCATGTAGAGCGCGACCGGGATGCTCAAGCCACCGACCAGGGCCGGGACGGCGATGTGCCAGACCCGGACGCCACGACGGAAGGCGTCACGCGACCAGAAGTACAGGACGACCGCGGCCGGCACGTACGGGATCGCCGTGATGAGGCCCTTCTGGAACAGGTCGAACGTGGTGCCGAACTGCTCCTGGAAGCCGTCGATGATCGTCGGCAGGAAGAAGCTGAGCGCGTAGAGGCCGTAGATGAAGCCGAAGTACACCGCGGCGAGCATCCAGACACGGCCGGAGCCGAAGGCCGCGCGGAGTCCGCCCTTGCCGTGGCCGTCGCCGCCGCCCTTCGCCGCGCTCTCGGCGGCGAGCGTCGTCTCGAGCCAGACCTTCTCGTCCTCGTCGAGCCACTTCGCCTGCGACGGCTTGTCCTTGAGCACGAAGAGGCACAGGACGCCGACGATGATCGCCGGGATCGAGACGCACAGGAACATGAAGCGCCAGCCGGCCAGGCCGCCGAGGATCCCCTCGTGGGTCATCAGCCAGCCGGCGAGCGGGGAACCGATGACGCTCGTGAGCGGCTGGGCCAGGTAGAACAGCGCGAGCATCTTGCCGCGGTGACGTGCCGGGACCCAGGTCGACAGGAACAGGATCGCGCCCGGGAAGAACCCGGCCTCGGCGATGCCGAGCAGGAAGCGCAGGCCGACGAGCTGCGGGTAGTTCTGCACCCACGTGAAGAGCAGGGACACGATGCCCCACGTGATCATGATGCGAGCGAGCCAGATCCGGGCGCCGAACCTGTGCAGCGCGAGGTTGGACGGCACCTCGAGCACGAGGTAGCCGATGAAGAACACACCGGACGCGAAGCCGAACTGGGCGGCGGTCAGGCCGAGGTCGGCCTCCATGCCGTTGGGGGCGGCGAAGGAGATCGCGGTGCGGTCGAGGAAGTTGATGAAGAACATCAGTGCCACGAACGGCACGATGCGGATCGCGATCTTGCGGATGGCCGTCTTCTCGACGACCGAGGTGGGGATGCCTCGCGTGGCGGGGATGTCCACGATGACTCCTGCTCGGTGGGGGTGGTACGACTCTCGCCCTGGCGGCTGCGCCGGGACGCTCCGTGCTGCTGCGCGGATCGGGAGCGGGCGCATCGGTGCGCCTGGTCCAGTGTGGGTCGCGGTCGGCCAACTTGTCAACCGGTTGACCATTCCGCGCGTTCCGCGCTGCTTCTTGCGCAATGTCGGTCGCCTCAGCGACGCTCCCCCGGCAACCGGTTGACCGACCGGTACGCTCACTGCATGCCCGCGTTCAGCCCGGACGACCCCCTCAACATCCGACTCGAGCTCGAGTCCGTGCCCGTCGGATCGCCCGCCTCGGTCGTCGCACGTCAGCTCGTCTCGCTGCTCACCGCCGGCGAGCTGGCCCCCGGCTCGCGTCTGCCCTCGGAGCGGGTCCTGTCCGAGCGGCTCGGCGTCGGACGCTCGGCCGTCCGTGAGGCTCTCGCCGCCCTCGAGATCCTGGGCATCGTGCAGATCCGCCCGGGCTCGGGCACCTACCTGCGAGGAGGCACCTCGGACCTGCTCCCGACGACCCTGTCGTGGGGGCTCATGCTGGCGTCGAACCGCACCCGCGAGCTGCTCGAGATCCGGTCCTCGCTGGAGCGCACGGCTGCGATCCTCGCCGCGCAGCGCGCCACCGACGAGCAGATCACCGAGCTCGGCGAGTACCTGGTCCGGCAGGAGGCGACGCTCGACGACCCGCAGGCCTTCATCGACGCCGACGTCCGGTTCCACGTCCTGCTGGCGCGGGCCTCCGGCAACGACGTGCTCGCCGACCTGCTGCAGAGCCTGCGCTCGATGCTGAGCGTCTGGGTGGCGCGCCGCGTGCAGACCCGGGAGGCGACCGAGGCCGCGTTCCACGAGCACCGCGCCGTCTTCGAGGCGTTGCGCGCCCGCGACGTGCCGGCCGTGCAGCGAGCGATGGACGAGCACATGGCCACGGCGAGCGCCCGCATCGAGCACGCCGAGCCGCTCCCCGCCGACGAGTAGCGGGGGCGCGTTGCGCGTGCGCGCTCGCACGCTTGGTGAGCAGGAACGGTCGAGTTCGTCGAGCCGACCCGACATCTTCTGCTCACGATCCGGTCGGACGGGAGGCCCGGGTCGCGCCCGCCCCGCACGGTGCCGTGTTGCCGGCTCGGCAACACCGCTTGGGTCCGGCCCGGCAGGTGCGCTGGAGTAGGTGCATGCACACCCACGACGACGCAGCGCACACCGGCGCTGCCGCCACGCCGTCCGCCCGTGACTGGTGGGAGGCCCGCTACGCCGAACGCGACGGCATCTGGTCCGGCCGGGTGAACGCCGTGCTCGCCTCGGCGACGTGGGGGCTGCCGGTGGGGCGAGCGCTCGACCTCGGCTGCGGCGAGGGCGGCGACGTGGTGTGGCTCGCCGAGCAGGGGTGGGACGTGACGGGCATCGACCTGTCGGTGACGGCGCTCGAGCGCGGCTCGCGAGCTGCGGTGTCCGCGGGGGTCGAGGACCGGACCGCCTTCGTCGCCGCGGACCTGGCCCGGTGGGACACCGCCGCCAGGTTCGACCTGGTGACGGCGTCGTTCCTGCAGTCGTGGCCTGTGGAGATCCCCCGAGCCGACATCCTGCACCGCGCCGCGGGCTTCGTCGCACCCGGTGGGCACCTGCTCGTCACCGCACACGCCGCTCCCCCGCACGACGACCTGCCGCCCGCGCTGCGGGAGCACCGGTTCCCCTCGCCGGAGGACGACCTGGGCGCCCTGCGGCTCGACGACGGGTGGGACGTCCTGGTGGCCGAGGTCCGGCCGCGTACCGCGACGACGCCGGAGGGTGATCAGCACGAGGTGCTCGACAGCGTCGTGCTCGCCCGGCGCACGCGCTGACACCGTTCCGTGCGAGGGCTGGACGTCGCACGGTGCGAGGTCCACGGCACGCCTCAGCGCGGGAGCGGGACCGCCGCGGCGAAGGACCGCACGACCCGGGCCACGACCTCGGCGGGCGGGGTGTCCCAGATCGCCTGGTTGAAGAGCTCGACCTCGACGTCACCGGTGTAGCCGGCGTCGACCACGGCGTCGGTCACCGGCCCGAAGTCGACGTGCCCGTCGCCGGGGTAGCCGCGGGACAGCAGCGGGTCGGCCGCGATCGGGGTCATCCAGTCGCAGACCTGGTAGGACGCGATGCGGCGGGCTGCACCTGCGCGGGCGATCGACGTCGCGAGCGCGGGATCCCACCACACGTGGAACGTGTCGACGACGACCCCCACGGCCGCGGCGGGGAACGGAGCCGCAAGGTCGAGGGCCTGCGCGAGTGTCGACACCACGGCACGGTCGGCGGCGTACATCGGGTGGAGCGGCTCGACCGCGAGTTGGACACCGGCGTCGAGCGCGTGCGGCACGAGGGCGTCGAGTGCGTCCGCGACCCGGGAGCGGGCACCGGCCAGGTCGCGCGACCCGTCGGGCAGACCGCCCGCGACGAGCACGAGCACGGGCGCCGAACCGGGTGCGCCCGCGGCGGCCAGGGCGGCGATCTCCTCGATCGCACGGCGGTTGTCGTCGAGTGCCCGCTGGCGGGCGGTCCCCTCGGGCAGGGTGAAGAACCCGCCACGACAGTGCGACGACACCCGGAGCCCGGAGTCGGCCACCCGCCGCACGGCCTCGGTGAGCCCCAGCTCGACGACGGGTTCGCGCCAGGTGCCGATCGCCCCGACCCCGGCCCGACGGACGGTGTCGAGCGCCTCGGGCAGGGACGCGCGCTTGATCGTCGCCTGGTTGACCGACAGCCGCGGGTGCGGCCCGGGCGAGCCCGGTGCCACCGGGACGGCCGTGCGGACCTGACCGGCCGTACCGGCAGGTGTGCTCACGCGACCACCTCGGAGACCCTGCGGTCGGCGGCGCTCGGGGCGGGCCTCCCGGCGGTCGTCTCCACCCCGGCGACCGCGAGCAGGGCGTGCCAGCGCGAGGCGGCGAGTTCCGGGTCCTGCAGGGCGCCGCAGGCGTTCGCGAGCCGGACCGTCTCGGACAGGTGCGGCAGCGACCGTCCGGCGTGCTGGCCGCCCACCATGGCGAAGGCCGGCTGGTGTCCGTTCAGCCAGGCGAGGAACGCGATGCCGGTCTTGTAGTGCCACGTGGGCGCGCCGAAGAGGTGTCGGGACAGGGCCTCGGTCGGACCGAGCAGGGCACGGTAGGCCGACTCGTCCGGCAGGGCCCGCACGGCGGCCGAGGCGATCGGCGCGACGGCGGCGAACGCGCCGAGCAGGGCGTCGGAGTGCCGGCCGTCCTGCTCGGCGATCAGGTCGACGAAGTGGAAGTCGTCGCCCGTGAACATCCGGGCGGTCTCGGGCAGGCGGGCGCGGAGTGCCACCTCGGCCGGCGCGTCGAGCAGGCTCATCTTGATGCCGGAGACCTTCGGCCCGGCGTCGCGCATGATGTCGAGCACCGTGTCGGCGCCCTGGCGCCCGCCGAAGTACCCGGCGAGGGCAGGGTCGAACGCCTCCCCGAGCCAGTGCAGCACGACGGGTGCGCTCGCGTGCTCGAGGACACGGCCGTGGACACGGCGGTAGGTGGCGGGATCGTCGTGCGCGAGTCGTGCCAGGTGGCGGCTCGCCATGAGCACGACGCCGGCGCCGGCGTCCTCGGCGTGGTGGAGCTGGGCGACGTAGGCGTCGACGACCTGCTGCTCGGAGACGGGTTCGTCGGGCAGGTCGTCGGTGTTCACTCCGACGACGATGCGGCCGCCGACGGACTGTGCCTCGCGCGCGCTGCGGGTGATGAGCTCGCGGGTGGCAGCGGGGTCGAGGCCCATGTTGCGCTGCGCCGTGTCCATCGCGTCGGCGACGCCCAGTCCCCAGGACCACAGGTGATGACGGAACGCGAGGGTGGCGTCCCAGTCGAGGTCGGCCGGGGCACCGGGGGTGTTGTCGGCGGCGGTGCGCGGGACGACGTGGGCGGCGGCGTAGACGACACGCTCGGTGAGGGGCGCCGTGGGCCCGGTCGTGTCGTCGACCGCAGGTGCGCCCAGCGGGGCACGGCTCGTGGTGCCGTCCGCCGCCAGCAGGGTCAGGTCCGTCATGCGCTCGCCCCGACGGTCTCGGTGCGCTGGGCGACCCCCGGCGTCTCGACCGGGAGGCGCGGCTCGGCCCCGGCTGGCAGCGTCAGCTCCGGCAGGTCCACACGCCGACCCTCGGCGCTGGATCGCAGGCCGGCCTCGGCCAGCGCCACGCCGCGGGCGCCGGACAGCAGGTCGTAGGGGTGCGGGCGGCCCGCGACGAGGTCCTGCAGGAAGTCCTCCCACTGGGCACGGAAGCCGTTGCCGTACACCTCGTTGTCGGGGACCTCGAGCCACTGCCCCCGGTAGTCGCGGTCGTCCTTGAGGTCAGGGTTCCAGACCGGCTTCGGGGTCGCCGTTCGGGGCTGGATCCGGCAGCCGAAGAGGCCCACGACGGCGCTGCCGTCGGTTCCGTCGACCTGGAACTCGACCAGTTCGTCACGGTCGACGCGCACCGCCCAGCTCGAGTTGATCTGCGCCGTGATGCCGCCGGCCAGGTCGAATACCCCGTAGGCGGCGTCGTCGGCGGTGGCCGGGTAGGGCACGCCCTGCTCGTCGGTGCGCTGCTCGATGTGGGTGACGGCGCGGGCGTAGACGGACTCGACGCGGCCGAACAGCTGCTCGAGCACGTAGTTCCAGTGCGGGAACATGTCGACGACGATGCCGCCGCCGTCCTGCTGGCGGTAGTTCCAGCTCGGGCGCTGCGCCGACTGCCAGTCCCCCTCGAACACCCAGTACCCGAACTCACCGCGGACGGACAGGACCCGGCCGAAGAACCCGGAGTCGAGCAGGCGACGGAGCTTCCGCAGCCCCGGCAGGTAGAGCTTGTCGTGCACGACGCCGTTCAGGACGCCGGCCGCGGCGGCGAGCCGGGCGAGTTCGAGGGCCTCGGCGGAGGTCTCGGCCGTCGGCTTCTCGGTGTACACGGCCTTGCCGGCGGCGATCGCGCGGCGCAGGGCGTCGGCGCGGGCGCTCGTGACCGCGAAGTCGGCGAAGACCTGCCAGCGGGGGTCGGCGAGGGCGGCGTCGAGGTCGGTCGTCCAGTGCTCGAGGCCGTGGCGGGTCGCGATCTCCTCGAGCTTGGCTGCGTTCCGGCCGACCAGGATCGGTTCGAGCTGCACACGCGTGCCGTCGGGCAGCAGCAGGCCGCCGTCGTCCCGGATGGCCAGGATCGACCGCACGAGGTGCTGTCGGTAGCCCATGCGCCCGGTGACGCCGTTCATGATGATCCCGATGGTGCGCGTGGTGGTCAACGCGTGCTCCCTTGCTCGCTGTGGCCCGCTGTCCGTCGTGTTGGAAAGCGCTTGCCGGAACCGTACACCACGGCGTGCGTGGCGTGCTCGGTGTGACGAGGTCAGCGGGCGGTGCTGGCGCGCAGGACGACCTCGCCGTCGACGGCGCCGTCGGCCTCGAGCCCGAGCGCGCGGCGGACGGCCCGCTCGCCGATCTCCTCGAGCGGGAGCCGCACCGTGCTGAGCGCCGGCACGACGTCGGCGAGCATCCGCACGTCGTCGAACCCGGCCACGCCCACGTCGACCCCGGGCACGAGCCCGCGCTCCCGGATCGCCGCGACCGCCCCGACGGCCATCAGGTCGGTGACCGCGAAGACGCACCGCGGTACCGGTGCACCACCCGCGGCGGCGCGGTCCAGCAGCGACACCATCGCCCGGTACCCGCCGTCCCGGGTGAACTCCGACGGCACCACGTCGTCGTCGGGCACCCGCAGGCCGTGCGCCGCGAGGCCGGCGACGAACCCCTCGACACGGGCGTGCGCGGTGACGAGGTCCGGGTCGCCGGCGAGCACGGCGAACGAGTCGTGCCCCTGTTCCACCAGCGCACCGGCGAGCGCGGCGGCCCCGCTGAGGTTGCGGATCACCACGCCGTGCACCCCGGGGACGCCCGCTGCGGCGCCGTCCAGGTCGGACACGAGCGCGGACACCCCGGCCCCCGCGGCGACGAGGCCCCCGACAGCCGCGGCGACCTCGGACGGTCCGGAGCCCGTCGCGGATCCGGAGCCGACCCCGAGCCGACGGCTCACCGCCAGCACGACGGCTCGCGGGCGGAGTCCGGCGACGACGGCGAGCACCGCAGCCTCGCGCGACGGGTCGCCGCCGGTGGACGTGATCGTGACGACGAGACCGGCGTCGTCGGCAGCGCGGATGGCCCCGGCGGCGATCGCGGCGAAGTACGGGTCGGCGATGTCACCGACGACGAGGGCGAGCGTCGTGGTGGACCCGCGCGCGACGGCCTGCGCCTGCACGTTGGCGGTGTAGCGGAGTGCGCGGGCGGCGGCGCGCACCCGGTCCACCGACTCCTGCCGGACCTTCCGCGTACTGCCGTTCAGCGCCCGCGAGGCGGTCGCGAGCGACACCCCTGCCCGCTCGGCCACGTCGGCCAGGGTGACGGTGCCTCGCTCGGGCATGTCGTGCCTCCAGTCCGGTCCGCGCCGTGCGCGGCCTGTGGTGAGGATAGCGATTTCCCGCGGGCACGGCGGGATGGCGACCCCGCCACTCGCGCCGAGCAGGACACAGGTCACATTGTCAGAACATCGCCGAGGAAAGCGCTTGCCAGAACGGCTGGTGTCGTGTAGACCTGGGGTCCTCGGCCGAGACACCCCGAACGCTCGCCCACGGCAGAAGCACGTGGTCCCGAACGAAAGCAGTGACGATGAAGTCATCCAAGAGAATGCTCGCACTCGCCAGCGGGATCGCCGCGCTCGCACTCCTGAGCGGCTGCGCCTCCGGTGGGTCCGGTGGCGGCGGCAAGGTGGACGAGCTGACCTTCTGGCTCTCCACCTCGTCCGCGCAGGAGAAGGGCTACCAGGACCTCGCGACCGCGTACGAGGAGAAGACCGGCGTCGCGGTGAAGATCGTGAACCTGCCGTACGACGGCCTGCAGACCAAGCTCCGCGAGTCGGCGCAGGCGAACTCGCTGCCCGACGTGGTGCGGGCCGCGGGCATCGACCCGATCTGGAGCGGCAAGACCGTCGACCTCGCATCGATCGTGGACGACGAGGCGAACGGCATCGACCAGGACCTCATCGCGAAGGACGAGGACGGCAAGGTCACCTCGATCCCGTCCGACGTCACCGCGGCCGGGCTGTTCGTGAACAAGTCGCTGTTCGACGAGGCCGGCGTCGCGTACCCGACCGACCCCGCGAAGGCGTGGACGTGGGACGAGTTCCTCGACGCCGCGGACAAGGTGAAGGCCGACACCGGCGCCAAGTACGACCTGGTGTTCGACTCGTCGCCGTCGCGACTGCGGGCGTACATGTTCACCAAGGGCACCGACTTCATGCAGCAGGAGAAGGACGGCTCCTTCCCCACCGACGCGAAGACCGTCGACGCGCTGCAGGACTTCGCCGACATGAACGACGACTCGGTCATGCCGAAGTCGGTCTGGACGAGCGGCCAGGACCCGAACGCCCTGTTCAAGAGCGGCCAGGTCGTCGCGTACTTCTCCGGTGTCTGGCAGTCGTCGGACTTCGCGTCGAACATCACCGACTTCGACTGGGCCAGCGCCGCCACCCCGGCCGACCCGACCCACGCCACCGAGATCAACTACGGCGGCAACATCGTCGGTTTCGAGAACTCCGACACCCGCGGTGCCGCGGCGGAGAAGTTCATCGACTACATGTACGACCCGACGAACTACGCGAAGCTCGTGACCACCAACGGGTTCCTGCCGGTCGAATCCGGGCTGGACGTCCAGTACCCGTTCGAGTCGCAGGCCGCGAAGGACTCCTTCGCGCTCTACCAGAAGGAGATCGAGGCGGCCGACCCGATCTCGAGCTCCTACGCCAAGGCGGCCTCGGAATGGGCGGTCGAGGGCAAGGAACTCGGCACCGACCCGACCACGGCCGAGGTCGGCAAGCTCATCAACGGGCAGCAGTCGGCCAAGGAGACGCTCGACACGATCACGAAGTACTACGAGGAGCACGTGGGGTGACGGTCCGGGCCGGGTGCGTGGAGCGCCCGGCCCGCCGCAGATCCACCCGGCCCCGGCCGGGCGCTGTCTCTTATACACATCT